>NZ_BADW01000092.1:0-5559 GCF_000241165.1 Pseudoalteromonas sp. BSi20439 | reverse complement strand
GCTTTTTTTGTGTGTGATATTTAAGTTTCAAACTTAATTTATGAGTACATAAATAAGCTGCACAACCAAAGAGATCATCACCAGTGGCCAAATGTACTTACTATATTTAGTGGCGCTATCAAGCCCCATTTTACTTTGGTATTTTTCCAGTAACGGAATAATGATCAGCAAAGCAATCACTAGGCTAATTAAAATAACAAAAATGTTCATATCATCACCCTACATCAGGTTATGGTAAAGCGCAGCCTTTTGCGCTGATATATAGCTCATACCAATGCTCACGACTTAAGTTAACATTAACCGCATCACAGGATGCTTTTATACGCTCTATATTAGTTGTGCCAATAATTGGTTGGATTGATGCTGGGTGACGCAGTAGCCATGCTAATACAATGGCTTCTGCTGTTGTGCCATAGAGTATGGCAAGCTTACTAACTAAAATGCTGGTATTAATATCTGCAGGCGAAGCCTTTGATAAATCGCCACCAGAGTATAAGCCTTGGCATAAACTGCCCCAACTTTGAATCTGAATTTCATGCTCACGGCAATATTCAATATTGCCTGGGGTAAAGTTAATATCTTTGCCATCGGCATTTCCCACATAAACGCCTTCATCAACCCATTGATGCTTGTGTAAACTCGCTTCTATTTGATTTGCCACAATCGGCATATCTAAAGCGCGTTGCAAAAAGCGTATTTGATGTTGCGACATATTAGACACTGCAAAATGGCGCACTTTGCCACTTTCTTTTAAACAACTAAATACTTGCGCAACTTCCTCTACTTCCATTAAAGGATCAGGTCGGTGCAACATAAGTACGTCTAAATAATCGGTATTTAATCGCTTTAATGAGCCCTCTACCGAGCGCTCAATCCAATCAGCTGAAGAGTCATAGCGCTGTGGGTGTTTATCATCAGCAAAGCGAATACCGCACTTAGACTGAATATACATTTGTTCTCTAAGTTCGGGACGCTCAGCCAGAGCTTGACCAAAAACATGCTCGGCTTTGCCTAAGGTATAAATATCAGCGTGATCAAAAAAATTAATTCCGCCTTCAATGGCGGCATCTATGCATGAATGAGTTTGTTGTAAATGCGCACTGGTGATCGCATCTTTATTCCATGCGCCTCCCAAACCCATACAGCCAAAAACAAGCTTGCTTACATTCGGGAGATATTTTGCCAATGGAGTATGATGCATACCAGTAACCTTTAAGAATTTAAATGAAGAATGAATACTGTAAACAAAAAACTCTATACAAGAAACCGCTTAAGTCAAAACATCAAATTTTAGGCAAAAAAAAAGCGCAGTAAACTGCGCTAATAGGTTGAGTCTAAATTATATTTAACCCACAAGAGCGAGTAAAATACCTGCTGCAACGGCACTACCTAATACCCCTGCAACATTAGGCCCCATTGCATGCATTAATAAGAAGTTATGTGGGTTATTTTCAAGCCCAACTTTGTTAACTACCCTTGCAGCCATTGGCACAGCGGATACACCTGCAGCACCAATTAATGGATTTATAGGAGTTTTTGATATTTTATTTAAGCCTTTTGCCATAAATACACCTGAGGCTGTACCAATAGCAAACGCTAGTGCACCCAGTACTAAAATACCAATAGTTTCCACTGTTAAGAACTGCTCTGCAGCAAGCTTAGAGCCTACCGCAAGTCCTAAAAATATAGTGGTGATATTAATGATTTCGTTTTGCGCACTGTTGCTGAGCCTATCAACTACACCCGACTCGCGCATTAAGTTACCTAAACAGAACATACCAACCAGCGGAATTGCCGCAGGTAAGAATATGGCAGTTAAAGTAAGCACCATCAGCGGGAAAATAATTTTTTCCTTTTTAGATACTTTACGCAGCTCTGGCATTTGAATTTTACGTTCTTCAGGCGTGGTAAACGCACGCATAATTGGAGGCTGAATAATAGGCACCAACGCCATGTATGAGTAGGCAGCTACGGCTATAGCCCCTAATAAGTCAGGTGCCAATTTTGACGCTAAAAAGATAGCAGTTGGCCCATCTGCACCACCAATAATTGCGATTGCTGAAGCATCTTGTAAGCTAAATTCAAACCCAGGAATAAAGTTAAGTAAAATAGCGCCAAATAACGTCGCAAAAATACCAAACTGCGCCGCAGCACCTAGTAGCAACATACGCGGGTTGGCAATTAGGGCACTAAAATCAGTAAGCGCACCCACTCCCATAAATATTAATAGCGGAAAAATACCGGTATCAATACCTACATAATAAACATAATAAAGTAAGCCACCAGGATCTGATAAACCAGCCACCGGAATATTAGTTAAAATGGCTCCAAAGCCAATGGGCAGTAGCAATAACGGCTCAAAGCTTTTGGCAATTGCTAAAAATAACAGCAAACAGCCAACGGCAATCATGATCAGCCCAGGAAATGTAAAGTTAGCAATGCCTGTGGCATGCCAGAGGTTTAAAATACCATCCATCCTCTATTTACTCCTTAAGCTAGTGCTATCATTGCATCACCGGTTGATACTGAATCACCTTCAGAAACAAGCAACTCAGCAATTGTACCGGTATGCATGGCGCGTACTTCGGTTTCCATTTTCATGGCTTCCATAATAATCACCACATCACCTTCATTGACTACCTGACCTGGCTTTACTTTAATTTTAAAAATATTACCAGCCAGTGGGGCATTCAATGTTTCACCCGAGGCAACCGATGCAGACTGTGGAATATGCTCAGAGTCTTTTAACGTAACCTCTTTAAGCTCACCACCTTGAGCAACTACGACATCGTATACTTTACCGTCTACTTTAACGCTGTACTGCTCTGCCTTAACGCCTTTATTGTTTGCCGCTGATTTTTCAGGTGCTTTATTGGCGCTATCATCAGTACTAGGAACAGGCTCAAATGCATCAGGATTATTACGGTTTTTAATAAACTTCAACCCAATCTGCGGGAATAACGCATAGGTAAGCACATCATCAATTTGCTCATCAGCTAAAGTTAGCCCTTGTTCCTGCGCAAGCTTGCTTAACTCAGCTTCGAGCGTTTCAAGTTCAGGTTTAATAATATCGGCTGGGCGACAGGTAATTGCCTCACTGCCATCAAGTACGCGCTCTTGAAGCTCTTTATTCATTGGTGCAGGTGTTGAACCATACTCACCTTTTAATACGCCAGCAGTTTCTTTGGTGATAGTTTTATAACGCTCACCAGTGAGCACATTTAATACCGCTTGAGTGCCAACAATTTGTGAAGTAGGTGTTACCAGTGGAATAAAACCTAAATCTTCACGTACTCGAGGAATTTCAAGTAGTACTTCATTTAGTTTATCAGCAGCGCCTTGTTCTTTAAGCTGATTTTCCATGTTGGTTAGCATGCCACCTGGCACTTGTGCTAATAAAATGCGGCCATCAACACCTTTTAAACTGCCTTCAAACGCAGCGTACTTTTTACGTACGTCTCTAAAGTAAGCGGCAATTTCTTCTAGATGGTTTAAATCAAGCCCAGTATCACGCTCTGTTCCCTCCACGATTGCAGCAATTGTTTCGGTTGCTGAATGACCATAGGTCATACTCATAGATGATACAGCGGTGTCGAGCATATCAATGCCAGCATCAATGGCTTTTTGATAAGTAGCTGTACTCAACCCTGTTGTTGCATGACATTGCATAGCAATAGGTATTGAAACCGTTTCTTTTAACGCTTTAATGAGTTCTTCTGCATCATATGGCTTAAGCAGACCCGCCATATCTTTAATACAAATTGAATGACAACCTAATTCTTCTAGCTGCTTTGCAAGCGTTAACCACATATCTAATGTATGTACTGGGCTTACTGTGTACGAAATAGTACCTTGCGCATGCGCCCCTACTTTAACCGCCGCTTTAATAGCGGTTTCTAAGTTACGCACATCATTCATGGCATCAAAAATACGAAATACATCTACGCCATTTTTGTGCGCACGCTCGACAAACTTCTCAACCACATCATCTGCATAATGGCGATACCCTAATAGGTTTTGCCCGCGAAGTAGCATTTGCTGTGGCGTATTTGGCATTGCTTTTTTGAGCGCACGGATACGCTCCCACGGATCTTCACCTAAATAACGAATACATGAGTCAAAGGTAGCCCCACCCCAAGATTCAATAGACCAATAACCTGCGTCATCAATTTTTTTTGCAATAGGTAACATGTCGTCTAATCGCATGCGGGTAGCTAAAAGCGACTGATGTGCGTCACGAAGTACAAGTTCTGTTATTTTTAATTTAGCCATTGGTATGCTCCTCTAATTATTATTTGTTTTGTACTGAGCAATGGCAGCACTAATTGCAGCGATGTGCTCATTTGGCACACCTTGCGATTTAAAAGATGGTGTTCTATGTGATGTTGCGAGTTCTGGCTGAGAAAACTTGCTAGCCAGCTTAGACATGAGTGTCACTGCACCAATCAATAAAGAAAGAAATACAAACACGCCCACCATACCTGTTAGCATTAAATTGCCCGCAGTTGTGAGCAAAGCCCCTATATCCATAATTCTCCCCCTGTTCAAACCGAACCACATAAAAAGTCAGTTTATTTAAATAATTATTCACCAATAGTAACAAAAACTATTCTTTTGTCTACATGTTGTAAATTGGTAAAACCAATTAATCTAAAAGTAACATATCACCAATAAGGTTAACACCACCTAAAATAGCTTATTTGACCTATATATATAGATGATAAAAATGTTCGTTATAAACAAAGAATATATAAAACCCCTAATACTTTGTAAAAACACATAAAAAGCAAACCCATCATGCCAACCCATTTAAAACCCTTAAAACAAATGTTAATTGGTCTTACCAAAAAAAGAGCTGCACTAACTACTTATTATCTCACCGTATACAACTGTGAATAAGTTACCGATAAAATCGTAAAAATTACCAACTCAATATAAAGCCAACCACGTAAAAACAAAACAAACCATTGATTTAAAACAAAATAAAACACTGGCACATTACTCGCTTATATAAAACTAACACTTAGATAAATCAAGGAGATGACAATGTTACGCTGGACAATTACATTTTTGGTGATCGCACTAATTGCAGCCGTTTTAGGATTTGGCGGTATTGCAGGAGCCGCAGCTGGAATTGCTAAGATCATATTTTTTATCTTTTTAGTTTTATTGGTTATTTCACTAGTCTCTGGCGCCTTACGTGGTAAAAGCCCCAGGTAGATAAAACACTACACTCTCTTTTAAACTTATATATACAAGGAATTACATTATGAAATCATCAACACTTAAAGCAGCTGCTATTGGTCTATTCGCAAGTGCATTTATTATGGGTTGTGAAGACAATCATGCAGAAGAAGCGGGTGAACGCATTGACGAAGCAGTAACAGATGTGCAAAACAAAGTAGAAGACACCTGTGAAGAAGTAAAAGAAGGCGTTAATGCCGAAGAAACAAATTGCTAATGTTATTTATTTAGCTAAAAAACGACCTACGGGTCGTTTTTTTATGCCTAAAATATAAATAGTTTTTAGTCATTTCCCCTTTTAAGCTGCGCATTAGT
>NZ_BADW01000093.1:0-29246 GCF_000241165.1 Pseudoalteromonas sp. BSi20439 | reverse complement strand
GNGCTTTTTTTGTGTCTAAGTTCTAGGTTCTAGGCTCTAGGTTCTAGGTTCTAGGTTCTAGGTTCTAGGTTCTAGGTTCTAGGTTCTAGGCAGAATTAGAATGTGTAGTTATACTGCGCGCCTAACAATACTGCATGACCTTTTGATTCAAAAGACCATTGCTGTGGTAGCGTTTCACTTTCTACTTTTTCAGTAAAGTTTTGTGTTTTACCACGTAATACACTCACACCTAAATCAACATTTGAGTTTTCATCGATCGCATAGTTACCCCCAAACGAGAACCAAAAACGGTCTGTATCAGGGATAGAAATTGATAAATGCTGTTGTGATACTGGTGATTCATCAAACGCAAAACCAGCACGAAGCATTAAGTTTTCGCTGTACTGGTAATCAGTACCAATTGAGTAGCGCATTGCATCAGAGAAATCTTCTGTTTTTTCAAACGCGCTGAACTTGCCACCTGTAGGCATTGTTACTTGTGCTTCTAATGAATCAAAGCTGCTCCAACCTGTCCATAATACGCTGTAGTGAACGCCTAGCTTTTCATCTAACTGGTGAGAACCAGAGAACTCAGCAATTGCTGGCAATGTGATTTCAACAGAGCCTGGTAAAACTTGATTTTGAAGTGGTGATACTGGAAGCTGTGTAAAGTACTCGCCTTCAAAAGTAATGTCTGTTTCTGTGCGGTAATTAAAACCAAAGCGGCTATTTTCATCTAACTGATACATTAAGCCAACGTTTAAGCCGTAACCCATATCATCACCTTCAAGGTTAACCGCATCAGCACTTGCAGGAATAGATGCAATAACAGGGTTTACAGGAGGTACGAAACCAAACTTACGGATAATCTTCGCTTCTGCGTAAATTGCATTTAAACCAATACCAAAGCTAAACTGCTCTGATACTTTATATGCAACACTTGCGTTCATGTTTACAGTAACAATTTCAGTTTCACCAGCAATTTGGCCAGCTGCATAATCATCGTTAAACTCAGTCGCTAGGCCAAAGTTAGAAAAAGCACCAAAACCAACCGATACTTTATCGTTTACTGGCATAGTGAAATAGCCCGCAGGAATAATCGCGCTTGGTGCGATGCTGTCATCATTTAATACGCTGTTATCTAAACCGTAGGCATTACCTGTGCCTGTTAGGCTCACATCTGGGATTACAGCCATAGCTGCAACGCTAAGTTGCTTCTCTTTAAACAACGTCATTAATGCTGGGTTACGAGAAACCACAGACGCATCGTCTGCTACAGACGCTTCACCTGCGTATGCGCGGCCTAAACCAGATACGTTTTGTTCAGCAAGCTGAAAAGCCGCTGCAAAGGTATCAGCTGAAACAAATGCCAGCGATGCCGCAATAAGAGTTTTAGTAAATTTCATTGTTGTGTCCTTAGCCAAACTCACTGTTTGGATAGCTATGTGTGTTGTTATTAGGATTTCAAACCCGCGTACACTACCTTAATTTTTTATAAAAAACTCTACTAAAACGTTAAAAAAGGCTAAAAAACACGTTTTTAACGACATTTTAACAACTATTTAAAACTCATCGGAGCAGAAGTGTGCTATTAGAGTATATACTCTAATAGCATTGATTCTCATTTGCATTGAATTGGATTACGTTGCAATTTACACTACCAATGGAATCACCAAGGGAGAAAATAGTGATCATTTTACTTATTATTGCAGGGCTTATTTTTTGTGGTTTAAGTGTTTATTTCTTTTATAAAGCAAATTATTGCGCGTGTACGCAAGCTGGTAAATGTGACAATCCTGTCAATCACTATTGGTTAGCGGCCATTAGCATGGCGGTTGTTGCTTTGGTTTTTTGCTGCTTAGCACTGCATGTAGAATTAGGCACGTTACTGTGGATAACGCTAATGGGAAGTTGCTTTTTAGGTGGATATATTTCTGCTAAAACAAACAGAAAAAGACGATGCAAAAAAACTAAAGCAGTAAATGCTCTTTTAAAAGTCGAGGCAAATTAATTTTATAATCAGCGGGTTTGACACTTGCTTGTATTTTTATTTCATTATTATTTAAGCTCAAATCAATATCTTTTGCGGTAACATGATGATTATGTTTTGCGTTATAAAAAAGCTTCACTTTAGGTTTGATTGGATTTGAATGATTCCCCTCTAGTACCAAAGCCAACCGTTCATTGGTTAACTTAACAATAGTACCCACCGGGTGAACACCTAAGCACTTTATAAATAGCTGTACTAACTCTGCGTCAAATAGCTGTTTATTAGCCAACAAATAACGTAGCGCATTTATAGGCTCATCCCCTTCTTGATGCGGCCTGTCTGCGGTGAGTGCATCGTACACGTCAACAATCGCCAAAATTCGAGCAGGACGACTTATTTTGCTTTCATCAACTCCTCGAGGATAACCAGAACCATCAAGACGCTCATGATGGTTTACAATCATATCTAACATTAAAGTGGTGATACCTTTTGCACCTTTTAATAACCCTAAGATTTGTGCAACATGCTTTTTTATTGCCGTCATCTCGTTACCTGTAACTTTGCCAGGTTTAGAGAATATTCCTTGGGGTAATTTGGCTTGCCCTAGGTCATGCATTAGTGCACCCATTGCAAGCTCCTGCACGGCTTCGCGTTTATACCCTAAGTATTTAGCGAATACCGCTGTAAAAATGGTGCAGTTGATCATATGACGCCAGTTATAACTATGCTTATCTTTAATGCGAGTTAAAATGGTCATAGCATGTTCATTGCGAAATACTGAGCTGACTATTTCATTACTTATCTCATTAAGTGCATCAGTATTCAGTGACAAGCCTGAGGTTAAATCACCAAAAATATTCTGTAGTTTTCTGTTGTGGGCATCATAACTAACGCTGGCTTTGGCAAACTCTTGTTGCAAGCTGACAACTCGTTTTTTACTAGTGGGCTTGTCTTGATTTATAGCAGCGGCTTGTGGTTTTTCTTTTACTTTATATTTAGCCGGTACAGCCACATCACTTTTTGTAAAATCAATAAGAAGCTCTAGTACTCCTTCGGTAATTAAACGCTGAATTATAGATTTATCACGAACCAAACCGCTGGTTTTAATTTTTATACCATCCACACTCTCCTGCTGCTTGGTCACGCTATTTACGTACATGCCGGGGATAAGTTCTGATATAGGTAAGGTAACTAGCATAAATGTGAGGGTTTCTATAATTAAGGAATATTTACTCTAAATAGCATTATTTAGCTATAAAAGTCTAGCTTTTGAGTTTAGGGTAATAATAAATTATTAACACTAAAAATCTTTACAATTATTGATAATAAACCATAAGTGCGGCACTGAGTATACGCCTAACGGTGTAAATTAGATTGCTACAAACATTATTTAACGGGGAATAAAATAGTGAGCTTAGCTAAATAGCTATTATCGTTTCAAGGGGGGAAGTAAAACGCAAATGGCGCTCTCGGTAGGGATCGAACCTACAACTCAGCCTCCGGAGGGCCACGTGATATCCATTTCACCACGAGAGCACATTTGTTGCCGCCACATCAACTCGCGATATCAATGCTTTAGCATGCGCAATAATAAAGGCATCTTTGTATAAATACCAGCATGATTCGTTTACATGTCTATAATTTAAACTATTCACTTAACAAAAGGTAAAAAAAGCGCTATTTATTTATATTCTATAAAAAAACAGTAACGCTTTAGACACATATTATCTATTATTGTCACTGGACGGAAAGATTAAACACGAGGAAGTAATTATGAAGTTAATGTCAACAGAACAAGTTGCTGAGTTTTTAGGCGTAAAAGCAGAGCGTGTTAAACGTCTTGCTCGAGAAAGCTTATTAATCGCTAAATCTGAAGATGATAATGGCGAAATGCAATTTGACGCTGATGAAGTAGCAAAATACAAAGAGCTAGCAGAACGCTTTGGTGGGCTTTAACTACCCACTGATGCTATAAGCTCATCTAATTGCGCGCGCAGTACAACAACCTTGTTGTTGATGGCGCGTTGCTCATACCAGCCAATGCATAACAGTAAATAAACTATCTGGTAGCACTCAAGCTTGTGCATAGATAAGTAAAATTGCTCTGATGGCGTATATGCTTGATAACTTTTAAGCAAAGCATGCTTAGTTGCACTATCTAAGTTAAAACTAACGGCTAACGCAGCAAGATCAAAGTAAACATCATTTTTTTGAGCGTATTCAAAGTCGATTAAATACACGCCCTGCGGATTAACGACTATATTTTCTTTCACTAAGTCATTATGGCAAAAGCCGTGTTCTATAGGCATATTGGCAATGCTTTTTAGTACTTTATCTATGTGCTTATCAAACTCTTTAAACACCAATAAATGCCGATAGGCTTGCAATTCAAGTGCGATATTCATCGTTTGAGTATCTGTCGTATGTGCATGTACTTTAACCAGTTTAGCAAGTAGCGGCATAGCTAAATAAGACTCTGCAACCTCTCCCTCTATATAATTAAAAGCCGCACGTTTATTTTGTTTATCAAGCCAGATAGGTGCAGGGCAAACTTGCTGTTTGCTGAGTTCACACTGAGCTTGAAGCGCGACTTCTGGCCAATATGATTGATAACACTTTAATAAGTAAGATTGAGTGTCAGTACGTATTAAAAAGTTATCGTTACTTAAACCATTAACCAAGTACTCTGTTGAGGTTATTATGCTAGGTGCTAAAAACGCACTACAAATATTAACTAACTGAGAATGCGGGTTCATAAATTAGAGTTGCGCCATTGGTTTTGCTTGGCTTTGCTCATATTCTTCGTACCACGTTTTAAACCCCCACGCCGCCATAATGGTATAGAATATAAAAAGCACGAGTGTTGGGTAATAACCCTTTTCGTAATACAAATACATTGATGCGGCATCAATCACTATCCAATATAGCCAATTCTCGAGTACTTTTTTAGCCACGAGATAAGTAGTGACTACTGCAAAGCAGGTGGTAAAACTGTCTAGGTAGGCAAAATCTGCATGGGTGTAATTTTGCATCACGTAACCAATCGCTAATGACGCTAGGGTGGTTAATACTATTAAAATGATATGTCGGTTCACAGGCCACGATGTAATCAACCGTTGCGCTTGATTAGCTTTACCTTTTCGCCACACAACCCAACCAAACACGGCCATGTACATATAATAAAAGTTCAGTAATGACTCCATTAGCAACGCGCCATTCCAATACATAATGGTATAAATAAGCGTACTAAAAAATGCCGCAGGCCAGCACCATAAATTCTCTTTTATGGCTAATAATAAATACGCCATTGATAAAGCCACCGCAATATACTCCCAATGCGACATGGCAGTGAAACCACTAAGTATTTGCGTTATGAAATCCATCATTATAAAACGACCGTATTTGTTAGGAGGTTATTCGGGAGATAAATCGCCCGAGATAAATTTACACACAAAGATAGCTTTACCAAATTGCTCGTATGAATGTTTAATCTCTGTACTGATCACTTGCATTACTAAGTCATAATCACCAAATATTTGAGTCGACATGGTATTCGTGATCACTTTGAGCTCTTCATAGGCATTTACTCTGTCGATAAAGCCTTTAATAAAGGGAATATAATCTTGGTGAAGCGGGTATTTACTGATCTCTACTGATAATTTCATTTCAAACTCAACTTTTTAATTATTTGATTTCAACTAATCATTCAACGCAACTTAAATACAGTGTAAAATTACACTAACACTCAATTTAACTGAGCTTATTATGGCACGCAGAATTACCTATACTTTTAAAAATCAACCGCGCGAGATTAACTTCGCAAAAGATAAATACCACGATATGTATCAGGCTATTGCGGCTGCTGAGGGTATTGATTTAACTAACTACTTAAACATGGTACGCCAAATTGAAATGACCTCTAAAGGGTCATCAGCTGTGCGTAACTTTCGTGACCAAGAATTTGCGCGTATGGGCTTTAGCGATATTTACTTTATAAAAGAGTAGCCATACTCATTAAGCTAAAGCTAACATCACGTTCATGTCAGCAATGTAAACTTACCGCATATCTTTAATAATAAATATTATCGCTGGTACTCATAACTTACGCGCGGTGTAATATTACACAATAACTCGTAAGAAATGGTATCAGCACATTGTGCAATCTCTTCTACTGGTAACTCCGGCCCCCACATAATCACCTCATCACCCACTTCGACGTTGTGCACGTTATTACCTATATCAAGGGTGATCATGTCCATGGCTACACTACCCACAATACCGTAACGATGACCATTTATAATCACAGGTGTGCCTTCTTTCGCATGACGCGGATAACCATCACCATAGCCCAGTGCAACCACAGCCAACATCGTAGGTTTATCACTTTGCCAGCGACCGCCATAGCCTACTTGCTCATGTGCCCCCACATTACGCACTGCTATCACCTTAGTAGTTAAGCGCATCACTGGCTTTAATTGATGATCTTTACCTGTGTGATTGGCCATAGGCGATACACCGTAAAGCATTAGCCCAGGTCGAACCCAATCACCATGACCACTCGGCCACGCTATAATTCCTGCTGAGTTCGATAAACAATGGGCTTGCTCAACCTCTTGGGTTAAATTATCAAACAAAGCAATTTGCTGCACTGTTTTAGTATTTTTTACATCATCGGCACAGGCAAAATGGGTCATTAAATTTATTTTGTTTTGTGCATTTGGGCTGGCTTGTAGGCGCTGATAAAACATATCAAACTGCTCAGGCGCAATACCTAAACGATGCATGCCGGTATTTATTTTTAACCAGCAATTTAAGGGCGCATCTAGCTGCGCACTTTCCAACATTTTTAGCTGTATTTCGTCATGAATAATAGTTTGAAAATTATTCGCCAGTAGAATAGGTAAGTCTTCTTGATGAAAAAAACCTTCTAGCAACACAATCGGTTTTGTAAGGCCACCGGCACGCAGTGCTAACGCTTCATCTATACGCGCAACCGCAAATGCATCTGCTTCATTTAAGTGCTGCGCAATAGTGACTAAACCATGCCCATAAGCATTCGCTTTAAGCACGGCCATGACTTTACTATTGGGCGCAAAGCGTTTTACTTGCGCTAAGTTATGTTCAAGCGCGGTTAAATTAATTTCAGCAGTGGCTAAGCGCATTAGTAATCATCATCTACAGCAGGCCCCGCATAATTATCAAAGCGAGAAAATTGACCTTGGAAAGTTAGGCGCACTTTACCAATCGGACCGTTACGCTGTTTACCGATAATAATTTCGGCAATGCCTTTTTCAGTACTGTCTTCGTTGTATACTTCATCACGATAAATAAACATGATCAAATCGGCATCTTGCTCAATAGAGCCTGACTCACGTAAATCTGAGTTAATTGGACGTTTATCAGCACGTTGCTCTAGAGTACGGTTAAGCTGCGATAGAGCAACAACCGGACACTGCAACTCTTTCGCTAGTGCTTTGAGTGAGCGGGAAATCTCGGCAATTTCTAAAGTACGATTATCAGACAGACTAGGTACACGCATTAATTGCAGGTAATCGACCATGATCATACTAATACCACCATGATCGCGTGCTATACGACGCGCACGTGAGCGAACATCGGTAGGTGTCAAGCCTGAGGCATCATCAACGTACATTTTGCCTTTCTCCATGAGTAACCCCATGGTTGATGAAAGGCGCGCCCAGTCATCGTCATCTAGCTGACCAGTACGTACTTTGGTTTGGTTAATTCGGCCAAGGGACGCCAGCATCCTCATCATAATTTGTTCTGAGGGCATTTCTAATGAGTAAATAAGCACCGGCTTGTCTTGAGTCATTGCGGCATGTTCAGCAAGGTTCATCGCAAAGGTGGTTTTACCCATTGATGGACGCGCTGCCACAATAATTAAATCAGATGGCTGCAAGCCTGTGGTCATTTTATCAAGATCAGCATAACCTGTACTCACACCGGTCACACCATCTTGTGGTGATTGGTAAAGCTCTTCTATTTTATCAACGGTTTTTTCAAGTATATTGTGAATGCTTTGCGGACCATCGCTGCTTTTTGTACGCTGCTCAGCAATTTTAAATACTTTACTTTCAGCAAAATCCAGTAAGTCGTGACTAGTTCGCCCTTCTGGGTTAAAACCTGCTTCGGCTATTTCGTTAGCAACGCCAATCATTTCACGTACTACGGCGCGCTCGCGCACGATACTCGCGTAAGCGTCAATATTAGCAGCACTTGGGGTGTTTTTTGCTATTTCGGCTAAATATGCAAATCCACCAATACCTGACAACTGATTATTTTTTTCTAAACTTTCAGAAATAGTGATTAAATCAATTGGATCGCCAATTTCAGCAAGAGCTGTCATCGCCTCAAAAATAAGCTTATGGGTACGGGTATAAAAATCCTGTGACACAACAAGTTCAGCTACGCGATCAAATGCTTGGTTATCAAGCATTAAACCACCTAAAACAGATTGTTCAGCTTCTATTGAATGGGGAGGAACTTTAAGAGTGTCGACTTGCTTATCTGGTTTGGCCATAACTTCACAGTACTAAAATTGAATAGCCCTATTCTATCGACTTGGCGGGGCTGTGCAAATAGCAAAGCAGGAAATCTTTTCCTGCTTTTTGTTACTTGAAATAAAATGGGTGTTTATTGGCGTTTAAGTTCGATAACACCGCTAATAGTATTCATTTCTACGCTAGCATCTGTGCCATTAGTATTAAACTTAATTCCACTTGCAGGGCCGTATTTGGCTTTTTGCACTTGATCGTCAGTTAACTGGTTGTCAATTTTACCGCCAGCGTGTGCTTCTACCTCAAATTGTGCTGATAAATCAGCAGGGAAATAAAACGCAGCGTTGCCACTAACAGATTCAAAACTCACATCAGCATCACTCAGAAGACGGTTAATTCGCACCTTAACTTCGCCATTTACGGTGCTTATTTGTAATTCTTTTATGGCATCTAGATTAAAGTTGATATCACCATTTACGTTTTCTAAGCGAATATCGTTGGCCGTCGAGTTTGATGTAATATTGCCATTAACTGCGCTAAAACGAACTTCACCGCTAGATTGCTGATCATCAATCAAACCATTAACGGTTTCAAATTGAACTTTACCATTAAGTGCTTTTGCCTTGATGTCACCATTTACACTGGTCAGCTTAATATCACCATTAAGATCATTTACAGTAATAGCCCCATTAACTACGTCAATTTCAGTGCCTTTTTGTAACTCTTTGGCCGTTACCGACGCATTAACACCAACAAATTCCAGCGCGCTACTTTTTGGCATAAAAATAGTGAGCGTTGAACCATTGTTATTGTTATCCCAATTAGAAAGTTCAGGCATTTTCACAATAAACTGAGTTTTATTGCCTTGTGTTTTAAGAGTATAACCTTGTGCCTTATCATCAAGTTCACCCGTTACTTTAAATTGGTTTTTATCCCAACCCGTTACTTTAATGTCACCGCGCTGGTTTTCAATGTGGATCACTCCAGCATTGGGTACCTCAATTTGCTGATCTATTTTTTCACCAGCAAATACGGCCATGGGTAATAAAGCGATCCCTAATATTATTGCTTTCATTTATTTCTCCTATATGTGTTGCCAACGAGGTGCATGCACCTTGTTAATTAAATCGAGTTGTTGTTGATAAACTTGCGCTAGCATAGACAGTAGCGCCTTGTTTTTCGGTTCATTTTCAAGTGTTTGTTTTATTGCTTGCTCTGCGTCTTCAAGTTCTTGTAACTGCACTTGCCAGTTATCGGTCAATGCTACTTGGCTTTGATATTGCACTAGTAAGCTTTGTTTTTGCTTAGTAAAAAACTCACTCATTGCCACTGCGGTATTTGTCTCTGGTGCTTTAAATAACACCACCGCACTCACTAAAGCCGCGGTAAAACATGCAGCAAGAGCGGTGAGTTTCGGCCAATATTTATTAGTATTTATAAAGGGCTGATTATTAGCTATTATTGCGCGCTCGATTCCACCCCACAGTTCTTTTTTTGGTGGGATACTTTTATCTAACTGGGTTAAAGACTCATTTAAATAGTCATCAAAATTTGTTTTACTCATTTTCGTACCACTGCTTTAATAATTGCCTTGCACGATGATATTGCGCCTTACTAGAGCCTACCGCCATGCCTAACAGGGTTGCAATTTCTTCATGCCTATAACCTTCTACCGCATACAGCACAAATACCATTCTTGCTCGCTCAGGCAGCCTAACAATTAATTTATCCAGTCCATTTAGTCCGTTACAGTCATTTGCAGTTTGTTCATCCATACCGCTTTGCTCAAAGCTAATTACTTTATTAAGCCAATGTTTTTGCCTACGCACATAACTAATAGCAATATTACTGGCGACACTATAAAGCCAAGTGGAAAATTGCGATCGCCCATCAAACTGCGTTATTTTTTTCCATACTTGTACAAACACTTCTTGGGTAGCATCTTGCGCATGCCCCTCATCGGCTATGAGCCTCAGGCATAAGCCATAAACTTTTGCTTTATGCATGTCATAGAGCGCTTTATAGGCTAACTGGTCGCCATTTTTAACTTGATCAATAAGCATTTGCTGCACTTGATCAGTTATTGGCTGATTAGCGTCCATTAACATCGCAAATTTTTCCTATTTATAATTATGTAATTGCAATTTAACTTATTAGACGCGCAGAAGAATAGAAAGGTTTAAATAAATAAAAAATAAAGGGACCTGAGCCCCTTTATTATTAAGTTTAATGATAAAAAAATGAGTTTTAAATAATCGGCTCATCCTCTGGCACTTTATAATACCAGCCTAAAAACACGATTTTAGGTTTCAAATTACCACCGGGGCTATTATTGGCATTTAATAACGCCGAATCAAAGTGAATACCACTCCCCCCATTTGCATTTACTGACGCTCCGCGCACCGTACCAAACAAGGCACCCGAGCCAGTTAATTTAACTGATGTAAGAGGTGCATAAATAGCGGCATATAATTGTGAGTCGCTCTGAATTAATATGCCATCGTTACCAACAAAAGAAGAAAACACCTGAAAAGCGGGATGCCCACTTGGCGCTAACCCCTGATCTTCAACAATCACTTTTGCAGATGCCCCAATGTTAAATTTACCAGTAGTAATAATTGTTAAGCTACTACCCGCTTTAACTGTTAGTTTAGAGTTGTTTTGCATATCAAACTGACCATCAACAACCCAAATAACATCGCCACCATCAATAGTCACGGCAGCATTACTAGAGAGCTTTACTCCTGTAAAACCAAAAATATACTCGCTCGGTGCCGCATCTGCTGGTATTTGTGGTAAACCACTAAAAATGAATACTTCATCTGTTGTTGCGGTTAAATCACTAAAACTGCCACTAATTGATTGACCTTGCTTAGGTTCAAACGCATAAACTGCTCCGCCACCTAAAGCAAAGTTGGTATAACTGGTAGTATCATCAATTAAATTAATAACCCGTGCTGGAATATTAATTGGGTCACAGCTAGTGTCTGGGTTAGTAGGATCATACCCAGGAAGAGTAGGATCAGAGGTAGAGACAGCCTCAACTTCGGGGTTTACATTAAATTGCACTGCAGTGTAAGCACTTCCGCCTTGAGCATGGGCACTGTCGCCAAAACTTCCTGAACCGCCATATAATATATCCAGCCCTTCTGCATTTATGTTATCTATAAAAGTACCTTGCGCCATACTTACGTCGCCGTTTACACGAACATACCCTGTAATATGCCCACCACCACGTTGGTAAGAAAAATCGCCTTGAGTTCGAACATTCCCTTCAACGCGCAAAGTACTAGTATCTCTGCCGCCAGAAATTTCTACCCCACCATTTGAGTGTATATCACCTAAAATAATACCGTCGCTTTGTAAATAAACTATCCCGGTGGCTTTAATATCACCTCGGATAGAATCACCACCCACACTTACATCGGCGTCTTCATCAATAGTGGCAACATCCCCTTCACTGGTGTTTGTTTCATCATAAGTACCCAAATCAGAATCATAGCTGTCTATAACACCACTACCACGTAAATTTAAGCCAACACACCCCACCAATGCATTAGTAAATAGTGAGCCTGGTGATGCCGGCACAAACCCATAGCGTGCAACTAAATTACTTTGCGCGTCGTCGTCATAGCGGCTACCTTGGCTGGTGATTTCTATTTCACCCGCGGCATTAATCGCAACCGATGAGCTAAACTTTGAATCACTTACCTCACCAGTACCTGTTATAACCCCTGAATCAGCAACCATCTGAATCATATCTAAGCTGCTGTCATCGTTAAGCTTTTGCTGCATAGCTTGGGCTTGTTCAAAAACACCTTTTTCAGCCAACAAGCGACTATTAATTTTCTTTTGAAAATTACCACTTAATCGTTCTTGAACCACGTTTTCTCTTAATGAACTCAGCACAACAACACTTGAAATACCAAGTAAAATAAGGACTATAACCAGCGTAAAACCTTTATCTCTTATACGTTTCATGAGCCGAATACTCCTGATAAAATAACGCTAGATACAGCTATATTCATCTCCACTGCATTATTAAACTGCCCAGGTAATCCCTCCGGCTTAATATTTACTGTAACCACATTATTATTGATACTAAAACTTAATGTCTCTACGCCCGTTAACAACCTTTCGGGAGTGTCTGCATCTTTCGCACACATTAAGTTATTGTTCTGTAAGTAGTAACGTTCAACAACAGCAACACTAGACACATCACCATTGCACGTGATCACTCCAGCTGGCATGGTATAGGTAATAGTCATTCCGTCAGCCGATACCACTGGCAAATCAAATGATTGCTTAGTACTTCTTGTCAAAACCGTATTACTGTAACGCAATACCTCTTGTGCATTTTCAAGCTCTTTGCTTACTTGAATACCACTTTTTATTGCCGAGTACGACAAGCTAACACCTGCTAGCAAAAAAGTGCCTGCAGCCATTGCAACCATTAACTCAACAAGGGTAAACCCTTTTGCAACTCGCCAGTTTTTCATGGGCATTCTCCACTAATGTCAGGATAAGTTGCATTTAAAGTAATTTGATTAATTACATTATCGGTTAGGCGCTCATCCTGCCATGAAATACTGACTTGCATTTCATTAGCGTAACTAGCCGGTAATGACAAACTATAATCGGCAATTTGTGGAGCTAATGACGCTTTAAAAGCAACATCATTAAAAAAGTCGGGGTTATCTTTTTGCAGGGTACATAAATGAGGCCATATTTGCTCTATGGTATTTTGAGCCTGAATTAACGATACCGTATAGTTAAAACTATTAGTAGCATACTGCAATGACTTCAGCTGAGCTGCCGCTAATCCCAACAATGCAATTCCTGCTACAACAACAGCTATCATAACTTCAAGTAACGTAAAGCCTTTTTGCAACTTCATCATGCGCACCCATTTAAAGACACATCAGCTAACCAACTCTGCCCACTTTTTAAAATGCACAGATAATAATCTTTTGTATCGCTAATGCCATCTTTAACCAATATAGTAGCAGCAGCAGATACTTCACCTGTTGCTTTTACTTCACGATCTTGTAGGTTAATTTCTATATTAGAGTAGTTAGAAACAAACTCACGCAACACTTCATCAGAGCCACTTTCAGAACTAACTACCTGCCACTTTGTACCTGCAGTAACTAGTTTAAGATTAACTTCTCGCTTGGCCGCTTCGCTTCGTGCATATTTATATACGCTAATTAATTGGTTAGCCGTTGTTACTATTCGGTCTTGTTGAATCTGCTTTATAAAGCTAGGCACAGCCACTGTCGCTAAAATACCAATGATACTCAGCACGACACTTAGCTCTATGAGTGTAAACCCTCGCGACTTTTGCATTTTATTTACTCCCAACAGTCAGTGCCTTGTGCCTCAACACTGCCATCATGCTTAATTATTAATGCCCCACATCTGTCCGCAGCTTGAGCAGATCCTGTTTTAGGTGTTGCCTTCAACGAGTAACCTCTGTTTTTAAAATCAGCCGTAGCGCCTGTTACTTTATTCGTGGGTGTATAACTAAACGTATAATATTCAGTGTTAGCAGCTGCATCAAACGCATTAGGGTACCCACCATTACGAGAGTAAACTCGTTCTAGCGTGGCACTGTATTGTAATATTTGCTGCTGCACATCTGCACGCCGACTTCGCTCTAAGTAACTTTGATACGAAGGCAACGCAACGCTGTAAAGAATACCTATAATCGCCACTACAATTAAAAGCTCGACTAAAGTAAACCCAGCACAAATAATTCTTTTGTTGTAATTTATTAACATTGATCAAACTTTTATAACCATAAAGCACTAATATAGCTCATACCATAGTTTTGTCAATATTGCAAAAAAGGAACAGAATGAATTAATATACTGAATTTATTAAAGTTAAAGCGGTTTAACTTTTTTAAGAACTTTTAAATGGGGTAGGTTGTTTGTATATATAAGAGAGTAATAAAAACCTGAGTTCTGAATAGTAAATTAATTAGTATCAATTCGCTTGATGAAGTGAGCTATTTTAAGGAAGGAAAATAGTGTCGATATCAAGGCAAAAATTTCGTTGTTTAGTTGTTCTAAATGAGACGTTTTTAATGCAGCTAGCATCTGATTTAGCCCCTCAAAATGATTAAGTATTATTGCAGATTGGTGTAACCAAGCTGCTTTTAGCAAGCTCAAAGCTATTGGGTAAAGTGCCTTTAATTTTGATCAAAAAAAACCGTGCCTAAGCACGGTTTTTTTAACTTAATTTTAAAAAATTAAGCTTCAGCAATAACGATTACTTTAATAGTAGCTGTTACGTCTGAGTGTACTGCGATTGCAACGTCAAATTCGCCAGTCTCACGGATAGTACCTAGAGGTAAACGAACTTCTGATTTAGCAACTTCAACACCAACAGCTGAGATAGCGTCAGCGATGTCACGAGTACCGATTGAACCGAATAATTTACCTTCGTCACCAGCTTTAGATACTAATGTAACTTCTGCTAATGCTTCAAGTTTGTCAGCGCGTGCTTGTGCTGCAGTTAACTGTTCAGCGATTTTTGCTTCTAGTTCTGCGCGACGTGCGTCAAACGTTTCAATGTTTGCTTTAGTTGCAGGAACTGCCTTACCTTGTGGGAAAAGGAAGTTACGTGCGAAGCCAGATTTAACAACAACCTGGTCACCTAGGCCACCTAGGTTAGCGATCTTATCTAGTAGAATAACTTGCATGTTTCTACACCTTTTAAAAACGTGTTAATCCGCTGCTTACTTATGTAAGTCAGTGTATGGAAGAAGGGCTAAGTAGCGAGCACGCTTAATAGCAGTTGCTAGCTGGCGCTGGTATTTAGCGCTAGTACCTGTGATACGGCTAGGTACGATTTTGCCACTTTCTGTAACATAGTTTCTAAGAGTAGCTAGATCTTTGTAATCGATTTGTTGTACGCCTTCCGCTTTAAAGCGGCAGAACTTACGACGTCTGAAATAACGTGCCATGAGATTAATTCCTCAAATAATTCTTTCTATATGCTGAGCATGCAAAACCAATTGGCTAAGGCCGTTACGACCTTCGTGGCGATTTAAAAAACCACTCACTTGCAATGCCTGCCCAACGTGCAAATGTTGAGTCTGTTGTTGCATTTGCTTACCACTGGCAACCACCTGAAGCCTCACATAACTATTACGGTTAAGATCTGCTTCAACTTGCATTGATTTATGTTCTACAACAAAAATACAATGCGGTATGCCCGCGGGGCTTTGGCTAAACTTGGGTGTTTTACAAACAACCCCCGATATAACCAGCTGATTCGTATATGGGCTAACCATTATAGTAACTGCTGACTACGTGCCATGCTAGGACTCAAAACAATTAAGCAGCTGGTGCTTCTTTCTTCTCTTCTCTTACAAGAGGAGACGCTTCAGTTACAGCGTTTTTAGTACGCATAACTAAGTTACGAAGCACTGCATCGTTGTAGCGGAAAGTAGTTTCTAGCTCGCTGATTACTTCAGTTGGTGCTTCAACGTTCATAAGAACATAATGAGCTTTATGAAGCTTGTTGATTGGGTAAGCCAGTTGACGACGGCCCCAGTCTTCAAGACGGTGGATAGTACCACCTGCTTCAGTGATAGAACCAGTATAACGTTCGATCATACCAGATACTTGCTCACTCTGATCAGGGTGAACCATGAATACGATTTCGTAATGACGCATGGATATTCCTTACGGTTAATAGAGCCTTCTACCGTTTCGGCCGGTCGGTTTAAGGCAAGGAATTAATAGTTTAAAAGCCGAAATGAGCGCGCATTCTACGCTTAGTAGGATAATTAAGCAAGCAGCTTTTTAAGCTTTGATAGATAAGGGTTCGGGGTTCGGGGTTCGGGGTTCGGGAAGGGATTATTGGATGCTCCTTTTATATCAATAAGTAAAATAAAGATAAGTGTTTAATATTTACTAGGTAGGCGCGAGCTTGCTCGCTTGAAAAGCGAAGCTTTTAATTACTTAAGCCCTACATTTGCCCCTAAAATATAAACATTTACTCAAATCTAAAGCCGTGCAATTATTAAACAGCACATTATTTAATAAGGATATTTATGAAGCTCTTACTATCGCTTGTGTTAATACTTACTTTTAGTACACCTTTTTTAAGCCATGCAGACACCGCTACAACCGACATAACCGTGGGTAAAAAGGTCATTCTACAATCAAAAATACTTAACGAAGACAGACCTATCAGAATATTCATACCTGACAATGTAAAAGACGATCAGCCGCTCTATGTTATTTATTTACTTGATGGTGTTGAGCACTTTCATATGGCGTCTGGCGTAATCAAATCCCTTGTTGATTACGAGCAGATACCTAATGCAATGCTTGTTGCTATCGATACAACCAACCGCGTTCGTGATTACTTACCTAAAGTACAAGGGGAGCCTAAAACTGAGTTTCAAACCTTTGTTAAAAGTAAATGGCCTGACGCAGGGCAAACCGATAATTTTTTAAAGTTTGTGTCTGATGAGCTCATGCCCTATATAAATAGCAACTACCCAACTAATGGTTACAACACCTTAATTGGTCATTCTAATGCTGGTACATTAGCGCTTTATACTTTAGTTAATCAGCCGGAATTATTTAACAACTATATAGCCATAAGCCCAAATAGTTGGTGGAGTGATGAAGAGTTAAAAAGTAATATCACTAAATACACTAAAAACCCTAAAGGCGCTCAAGCGTTATTTATTAGTGTAGCAAGTGAAGGCGCACGCTTTTATACAGGTGCATTAAATACTTTGGTAAATTTAGAGCAACAAATGCCTACGCAACTAAAATGGGAATATAAGCATTACCCCTCTTTTACTCATATGGGCACCATACTTCCAGCACTTAGCGATAGCTTAATTCACTTATTTAGCGACCTAATATTTAAAGTGACTGACGAGCACGGAAAATTCGCTGATGTATCATTGATTACCGGTTATTACCAAGCACTTAGTGATAAGTACGGATTTGAGCTTAAAATTCCACAAGATGTGTACGTAGAATTTGCCCACAGCCAGCAAGAGTTTGGTAACACTAAAAAAGCTATTTCAACACTAAAACACTTTACTAACGATTACCCTAATGCTGCTTACTCTCACATGCGATTATCGCAAGGCTACACTGCTAATAAACAGTTCAAAGAGGCATTCACTAGTATGAAACACGCACTAGAACTTGCTAAACAGAACTCGCGTGACCCATTGTTAATCGATGCACTGCAAGATATGGTGAATGAAGCACAAGAAAATTTGTAGCTCATTAATTTAAAAGCATTACGAGCTTTGCTCGTCGCGCCAGCAAGCTGTACGCATACACTAAAGAAAGCATTAGCCTATAAACAAAAAACCGATGTTTAAACTAAACATCGGTTTTTCTTTGGCTAAAAGCTGACAGCTAAAAACTGACCGCTTGTCTTCATCACTTCCCTATCGCTTCTTTGGCGAATAAGTGTTTGATTGGGCCTAAGTTATCAACGAGTGAAAGCCCAACTCCACGAATCAGCTTTTTAACCGGGTTTGCACCTTCAAATAACTCTTTTAGCCCTTGCATCATGGCGATGTGTTTTTGTGCGTCGAGCTTGCGAGTACGTTCGTAATCACGCAGTGTTCGTGTACTGGCAAATTCTTTGGCGTCTTGACTTAGTAGCTCAATTAAATAAGCCGCATCTTTTAGGCCCAGATTCATACCCAGCCCTGCCAATGGATGAATGGTATGCGCTGCATCGCCCATTAACACCACCTTGCCATTAACCCATTGTTGGGCGTAACGCATTTTAAGTGGAAACGCGACGCGCTTACTTTGCACTTCACATAAACCGCATTGGCCATCTATGGCAGCCATAACTGCTTTATTAAAAGTGGTGTCGTCCATTGCTAACAATTCATCACAATGATTAGGGCTGGTAGACCACACAATTGAATGAGTATGCTCATCGCTCAATGGCAAGAACGCTAGCGGCCCTGTAGGTAAAAACACTTGGCGTGCGGTATTTGCATGTGACTCTTTGGTTTTAACTGTCGCTACTAACGCATGGTGATCGTAATCTTTAAAGCTCAGCGCCATATTAAACTGTTTACGAATCGCTGAATTTGCACCATCAGCCGCCACCAGCAACTTAGCAATAATAGGTTCGCCAGTTTTTAAATTAATAAATACATCAGACTCGCTTTGGTGTATTTGCTGATACTCGGTATTAAACATGAGTGTGGCATTACTTTGCTGCTCAAGCTCTTTTATTAGTGCAAAGCGAATAATGTCGTTTTCAACTATGTGGCCTAAATGGTCAAGCTCAAGTTGCTCGTTATTAAAGGCTATTTTACCAAAGCTATCGGCATCGCGTACATCCATGTGCGTATAAGCACAAGCTCGCTCAGCTATTATATGTGGCCATACATTTAACTGCTTCAGTAAGGTCTGGCTGGCAATACTTAGTGCACTAACTCGTAAGCCATAATCATCGCTAGGTGAAGCTTGAGTTGGCGCTGCATCTAACACAACCACGCTGATATTCGCTTTAGCAAGCCCTAGCGCCAGCGTTAAACCTACGCAGCCACCACCCACTATACAAACCTGTACTTGTTTCATAAACGTGTACCTTGTTTAACTTGTCCCATTAACTGTTTAGCCAATGGGGCTTTGAATGCGGGGAATAAATCCATTGAAAATAGCCCAATACTACGACCAAGCGCTAACACCCGTGATAAGTTTGAAAAAAGTCTGACCAGAGCATCGGTCAATGTCATTACGGTTTTTATATCATCACTGCGCTTAATTGAATATTGACGAGTAAAGGCATAACTCCCTAAATCATGTTCACTGTTTGCTATTAAGTTACTAAGCACTTGTACGTCGCGCAGCCCTAAATTAAAGCCTTGACCTGCAATTGGGTGAATGGCGTGTGCCGCGTTACCTATTACCACAGTACGGTGCGCCGTCAACGATTCGATTTGCCCATAAACCAGCGGATAACTGGCGCGCATACCGACTTTTATAAATTGCCCTGCACGATAACCAAAGGTGGTTTGCAGTACGCTTAAAAAGTCTGACTCACTTAATGCCATATGCTGATCAATATGCTCTTGACGCATACACCATACTAACGAATAACGGTTATTACTCATGGGTAATAAGGCCATTGGGCCGTTTTGAGTAAAACGCTCAAACGCATGATGGTTATGTCCACCAGCCACTTCTATATTGGCAATAATCGCGCCTTGTTCATAAGGCTGGGTATTAAAACCTAAGCCTAGCAAGTGACGGGTTGGCGATTGTGCACCGTCGGCAATCACTAACAGCTTAGCACTTAGTTTTTCGCTGCTTTGTAATGTCAGTTCATTACTTTCGGTATTTTGTTTTATCGCCGTTACGCTATCAGGGCAAAAAAGCGATATATTTGATTGCGTTAAACGTTGATGCAGCGCTCTGCCAAATGGGTTTACCTCTACCACATAGCCTAATGAGGGTTTTGCAAACTCATCACTGTGTATATGGGTTTTACCAAAGTGCCCTTTGTCTGACACACTGACTTTTTTTATGGCTGCCGCATAGGGAGCGTTTATTTCAAATAAACTGAGGCTTTGTAAATACTCCACCGACTGCTGTGCAAGTGCGATGCTTCTGTCGTCAAAACTTGGGTGATAATCTGTGGTTACTTGATTTGCTTCAACCACGGCAATATGTAGGCTGGGATTTTTTTTACTTATGCTCAGTGCGCAACTTGCGCCAACTAAACCACCGCCAATAACTACAACATCAAACTGCTTAGCCACTTTTATCTCCAAGCTTATGCGTTTTTAGCGCTTTGCATTAGCGCTTCTATTTCACTAATTGTTTTAGGCACACTAATGGTTAAGTTATCGTGACCTGAATCAGTTACTAATAAGTTATCTTCAATACGAATACCTATACCTTGGTATTTTTGAGGCGCATTTGAGTTTTTACTAATATACAGCCCAGGCTCAATGGTTAGCACCATACCCGGCTCTAAGGCGCGATCTTGGTTATTAACCTTATAATCACCCACATCATGAACATCAAGTCCTAACCAGTGACCAAGGCCATGCATGTAGTATTCTTTACAGGCACCTTGTGCCATTAACTCATCAAAATCGCCGGTTAAAATACCTAAATCGAGTAACCCTTGGGTTAGCACTTTCATAGCGAGCTTATTTGCCTGAGATAAGTAGCCACCGGGTTTTATTTCGCTAAATGCGACTTCTTGCGCTTTAAGTACAATATTATAAAGCGCAGCTTGCTCGGTGCTAAATTTTCCGTTAACCGGGAAAGTACGCGTTATATCGGCGGCGTAGCCTTGTAGTTCACAACCTGAATCAATCAGTACTAAGTCGCCATTGTTTAATACATCGCTATTTTGGGTGTAATGCAAAATATTGGCGTTATCGCCACTGCCGACAATAGTGCCATAAGCAGGATGTGGCGCCCCATTCATTGCATAGTGATGATGAAGCTCAGCTTCTAGTTGAAACTCAGTTGCGCCAACGTGGGAAAAACGCATGGCTCGCATGTGCGCTCGAGCACTTATTTCACAGCCCTCACGCATAATGTTAATTTCGTTTGGCGATTTAAATAAGCGCATTTCGTGCAATAAATGGCGAATATCTTTAATTGTACTCGGTGCTGCATCCCCTTTTTTAGGAGCGCTGCGCAAAGTGTTGAGCATTGAAAATACTTTGCCGTCAAAGGCAGGATACGTCCCTTGTGCATAAAATAAAATCTGTTGGCCGTTCACCAAATTCAATAATTGTTCATTTAGCTCACTAAGTGCATAAGTTTTGTCGAATAAGTATTCGCTTTGCGCTTTTTCAAAACCAATGCGCCTGCCGTGCCATACTTCTGCAAGTTTGTCCTTATCTAAACAAAATAATAGTGAAGGCGTATCACTGTTCTTACAAAGCACCAACACGGCATCGGGTTCGTTAAAACCAGTTAAGTAAAAAAAGTCACTGTCTTGTCGAAACGGATAATGAGTATCACGGCTACGCGTGAGTTCTGTTGCTGCGGGAATTATAGCAATACTGTTATTATCCATTGCCGCCAATAAACGCTCGCGGCGCGCTTTAAACTCTGACTTTTGTATTTCAACCATTAATAACTAACCCATTACTTTTATTGTGTTGCTCAATTAATGCAGTGTTTTTTTGTTGCTTTGTGGATTTTGCTCTTTGCCTAGCTCAGCAAAACACAGAAGCGCCGATACGCGGACGTACTCAATCACTTCATGCAGTGCTTGGCTATCTTCTTCGGTTTCTTCAAAGGTTGTATCTAGGCGTGTAATTTCGCTAAAGTCACTGATCACTTCTTTTACATCTGCCGACAGCTTGCCATAGTCTTTTTGCTTTAAGCCAAAGCCCAACATAAACCCAGCTACCCATGATACGAGCCCGTTGGCCTGATCGATGAGTGTTTCGTCATCACTAGGTAAAAACAAGTCAAATTGAAACTCTTCGTTATTAAAACTTTCAACCACTTGTTGATAAATTTGGCCAAAAAACTGCTTTAAATCGTTGCTAAACGACTCGCCATCATTAAATACATCGCTCAATAAGCCTAAGTATTCTTTATCATCAATGCTTAACCCACAAGCAAGTAAACCGCTAATAACGCCATGCGCTTCTGCGGGTGATACAAATATTTCATTTTTCTCTAAAAGAAGTTGGGCTTTTTCGTAATCTGGTAAGTTATTCATAATGACGTCTTCGCTTTGCTAATTAAAGCAATGCTACCACTCGATAAAAAGCAACTCCAATGAATTCTATGACTGAGGTCAAAAGCAAGCGATTGAAAAGCTGATTAAGTTCAAAAAGCAATCTTAAAAGTAAATACAAGATTAGGGTCTGTTGACCCTTCAAGGTTAAATTTGCAGCAGTCTGTTTGGTATTTAGGCAAGGCAGAGCCTATGTGGTGTGGTTATTCCCCATAAATAGGTGATAACGCAGCATCAATGCCAAACAGGCGCTGCCCTTCGGGTTCTGCCTAGGGGCGATTTACTCTTTGTTGCTCGGTTTTTACTTAGCCCACTAGGTTACAAACCTCGCGCCGCGATTAAACCACCCCTAGTTTGAACAAATTTTAATCCGCAAAGGTCAACAGACCCTAAATTTGCAGGAAAACTGAGCGAACAGTGTAATTTTTTACGATTGGGGTTTAAGGATTGGAATATGTCTTATATACTGAATTTGTTCCCTGGGGTGCAGGAGCTTGGTTAAGTCCCTGAGCCGATAAATTTTATACCAGGATTTTTGTTCGTCTACTATTGTGCAAGCTCGGCATGTACCGAGAAGCCTACGGTAGACCGCAGATTTCCGCCCTGAAACCTCAAGGTTTCAGGACTGACACCGGGCACCGCATGCTCGGGGAACACCTTCCTTTATAGCTTAGGTTCTCAAGCATTTCTTTAGACTAAATATTCCCTATCTTTCGTCTTTAAATATATCGAACTGCGTCTCCACAGCCCGATATTTAATTTTATTTCTAACGCCTATCCCTTTGTCTTTCTAATGCCTAACACTACTTAAACCAACCTTGAAAGCGCTCCATAAGCATATAGTTAACTGGAACAAGTAATAAAGTTATAAAGGTCGCAAATATGATCCCGAACCCTAAGCTCACAGCCATAGGAATTAAAAACTGCGCTTGAGTCGCCTTTTCAAACAGCAATGGCATTAAGCCTATAAAGGTGGTTAAACTAGTGAGCATAACCGGTCGAAAACGCGCTACGCCAGCAGTTTTAACCGCTTCCATTAAATCGAGCCCTTCACTGCGCTTCTTATTAATAAAATCAACCAGTACTAACGAGTCATTCACAACCACACCAATTAACGCAAGCATGCCTAGTAAGCTCATTATGGTAAGCTCCATCCCCATTATCCAATGACCGATTACCGCGCCTATCATGCCAAAAGGAATAATACTCATCACCACCAGCGGTTGTAAGTATGATTTAAAGGGAATGGCGAGTAATCCATAAATGACAAAGAAGACAAAGATCATTCCCCACAGTAACGAACCAAACGATTCGCGCTGCTCTTTCGCTTCGCCTTCAAGCGAGTGGCTAACACCTGGGTACTGTTGAACTAACTCATCTAAATAAGCCTTTAAATCGGCTTGTAAAACGGTCATATTGGTATCGGTTTTTTCTACATCTGCCGATACATTAAGCGTACGGTAACGGTCGATACGGGTAATAGTTGATGGGCTTTGACCCGGTACTAAAGTGGCTACGTGCGATAACGGCACTCGCCCACCATTAGGCGTTTGTATTAATATATCTTTTAAATCAGCAACTGAGCGTCTTTCATCTATAGGTAAGCGCACCATAACACGCACATCATCGCGCCCGCGTTGAATGCGTTGCACTTGTACACCAAAAAATGAGTTACGCACTTGCCTTGATACATCAACCCTATTTAGCCCAAGGGCTAATCCTTGCTCTGTTAACTCTATTTGCAGCTCTTCCTTACCGTCAGACATGCTATCGGCAATATCAAATACACTGGGGTACGTCGCTAAACGTTGTTTAATTTGCTCAGCAACAGTTTGCAGTGTGCTAATAGAATTACCCGATAATTGAACATCTATAGGGTTTGAGCTTCGGCCTATCTCAGCTCTGAATGTTAAGCTTTCAGCTCCTGGCACTATACCTATCAGTTGCCGCCACTCTTTTACCAATTCACGCGAGCCGATATCTGACTCTCGCTGTTCTGCTGGGGTGATTTCAAAGCGCACACTACCCGAGTTAGCAGCCCCTCCTCTTCCACCAGTGCTGGCTAAAATGTTAAGGATAATACTTTGTCCTGTTTCTTCATCTTGATACTTACGCTGAAGCTCTCTGGCTTTATCTGACATATCAATAATGTATTTATTGGTAACCTCAAACGGGGTGCCTGCAGGAAAAGTTAAATTAACGCGTACAGTTTCACTTGGGATCCGCGGGAAGAAAATAAACTTAGTCCAACCACTGGTGATCATAGTTAAAATAATTAAAAATACGCCCATAAATAAACTGACTGTAGCCAATTTATTACGTAGTGCTAACCCCAATACCGGTTGATAATATTTTAAAATGGCATGTTCAAAACCATCTGCAAAACGCTGTTGAAGTTGTTCCAATTTAGAGCCTTCGCCTTTTTGTTGACGCAGTTTGATATATTTTAAATGCGCAGGTAAGACAAATTTAGACTCTATAAGAGAGAATAATAAAACAGGAATAACCACCACCGGAATTTGCGCAAAAATAGCGCCGCGAGCGCCTTCTATAAAACCTAAGGGTAAAAAAGCAGCTACGGTTGTAAGTACCCCAAAAGTAACGGGCGTAGCAACTTCTTGAGTCCCTTTTATGGCAGCCTCTTCACCGGATTTAGCAGTTTTTAAGTGGGTATACACGTTTTCCCCAGTGACAATGGCATCGTCCACCACAATCCCCAGCACGAGTATAAAACCGAATAAGCTAATAACATTAATGGTGACACCAAATGCCGCCATTGCCATAAATGCACCCATAAACGAAACCGGGATACCAATAAACACCCAAAACGCAATGGCTGGTCTTAAAAATAAAGTCAGCAATCCCAGTACTAAAATACCACCTTGTAAGGCATTACTAGTCAGTGTTGCAATACGACTCTTTACTACCTCTGAGTCATCATCCCAATAGCTCAGGTAAAACCCTTGCGGTAAATTAGCTTGCTCACTGGTAATATAATTCTTAACTGCATCAGCCACTTCTATCGCACTTTGCGGACCAATACGATACACATCTATAAAAGCCGCTTGCTTACCATTAAAGCGGGTGCGCACGGGGGTTTCTTCAAAGTCATCGTTAATGGTTGCGATATCACTTAAACGAATAATGGTGCCATCAGCCTGATTTTTTATCACTATGTTGGCAAATTCATCTTTTCGATAGGCTTGCCCTTTTGAGCGAATAAGTACATCACCGCCCTCTGTTTTAAGATTACCGGCAGAAATGTCTGAGCTTGAATTAGCAATAGCGCTAGATACTTGTGCCAGGGTTAAATCGTATTGGCGCAGCGTATCTTGGCTTACTTCAATTGCCAGCTCATAGTTGCGTACGCCGCTTAGTTCAACTTGGGTAATAGCCGGAATTCGCAGTAATTGATCACGTACTTGCTCTGCGTATTCTAAGGTTTCTTTTTCGTTGTAGTCGCTTGAAACTGTAACAGCAATTACTTCACGCTTACGCTGGATTAACCCTATTACTGGTTTTTCTGCATCCGCTGGAAAAGTATTAATGGCATCAACACGGCTTTTTATATCCGCTAACAGTTCACGCTCATCGTAGCCGGTATCAACTTCGACACTGACTTGTGATGATCCCTCAGAAGAGCGACTTGATATTTGTTTAATACCTTCGAGATCTTGTAATGCTTCTTCTATACGTATGGTGACCCCTTTTTCTGCATCTTCAGGGGTTGAACCACGTAAGCTCACGCTAATATTAATCCGATCAGAAACAAACGAAGGGAATACTTCTAAAGGCAATTTAGAAGAAAGGCTGAATAATCCACCCAACACAATACTAATGAGCAGTAAATTGGCAGCCACATGGTTACGAGTAAACCAAGCGATCATGGCTGCTCTCCTCGTTTTTGTGCCTTAGGAGTAGCACCCATTACCTGTACAGGTGTACCTGAACTTACCTGCCCAAGCGGTGTTAACACTAACTGGCTACCAGCTTCTAAACCTTTTTTTACAATGCCTTGCTGTGCATTTTGCCATGCTAAGGCAATATTTTTACGCTGTAGTGTGCCATTTTCAACCACATAAACATAACTGCCTTGATATATCGCACTATTAGGAATAACGAGTACCTGAGAGGCGACTTTGCCATTAATTTTAGCTTTAACATATTGGCCTATTTTTACTGGATATTGATTATCACTAGTTGATTTATAGGGGTCGTTAATTTTAGCCACTACATATAATTGCTGGGCGCTTTCATCTATTGCGCCCTCAGTACGAATAAGTTGGCCTTGCCATTGTTGCTCGCCAATTAAATCAGAAGTGAAGTTAACCGCTGAGCCACGCTGATTTTTAGCACCATCTCGATATTGCTCTGGTAAATTAATAAAAGGCAGATCTTTATTTTTGATTGGTAAGCGTATTTCAACACTGTCAGTGGCATAAATAGTCGCTAACTGCATGTTATTAGACACCACCTGACCTAGGTCGACACTGCGGTTTAATACTCGTCCAGCATAGGGCGCTTTAATTTTAGTGCGCTCAAGATTGAGTTGTGCTTTTTCTAGCTGTGCTTGAGCTGATAAAACCTGTGCTTGGGCTGCTGCTAGCTGCGGCTTTCTAAGCACTAATATGCTTGGTTCAGACTCATTCCCTAAGCGCTGCCAGTCGGTCAATGCTTGGCGACCACGAGCTTGCTCTTCTAACAAACTTTGCTCTGCATTTAATAAGTTAGCTTGTGCAGATTTAACTTCCGCTTTTAAATCGCGATCATCTAGTTGCAATAGCACATCATCTTTGGCAAAAAAGCCACCTTCGCGAAACTGCTCATTTATATCGATAATTTGACCAGAAACTTGAGCCACTAACATACTCTGAGTCCGCGGTTTAACCGTACCAAAACTATCAATTTCAACTGGGTAGTCAATTAACTGTAATGGCTTTACTGCAACATTAATTTTTGCTTTCGGTGGCGCTGAAAAACGTGATGCGGTTGGTGGATTGCCTTTAATAAACATCACTAAAAAAAGTGTAGCTATGATGATAGCGGCAGGAACAATTATTTTTTGTTTATTGAGTTTCATATTGCTTGTTCATCCTGTACGGATATTGATTTTACAAAATCGCCACCAAGGGCAACATGTAAATTAATTCGGTTAGTTAGTAGTTGATTTTTAATTTCAATCAGTGAGCTTTGCGCATCAAATGAACGGGCTTGCGCATCAAGTACTGTGGTGTAGCTAACTAAGCCACTTTGATATTGTTCAAACGATAGTTGTTCGGCGGCTAACGCATTCTCTTGTGCTTGTAATGTACTTTGGTAGCGCGCTTTGAGTGACTGCTGTTGCGAAATAGCATTTTCAACATCGCTAAATGCATCATACAAAGACTGCAGATAAGCTTGCTCTTGCTTTTGCGTTTGTAAACTGGCTATTTCTTCGTTGGCAGCAAGTCGCCCACCATTAAAAATAGGAGCTGAAATACTACCTATCAGAGACCATGCTAGGCTTGATGGAGAAAATAAGTCGCTTACCCTGCTAGTACTATCACTTAAGCCTGCACTTAAGTTTAAACTTGGGAAACGCTGTTTATGAGCATAAGCCAGTGAAGCATCTGTGGCTAACAATTGATACCAACTAGCACGTAATGTGGGTTTACGAGTAATAAGCTCTGAGGGGAGACCAAGAGGAATATCGTCATTAATAACGGGTAAGTCGTGATTAGCCGCCAGTAATCCTTTTGGATACTCGCCCAACAAGCGCTCAAGACGACGAGCAGATTGACTTAAATTTGCTTGCTGAGTGGCTATACGTGAGCGTTCATTATTTAATTCGTTACGCGCCAAATAAACATCTAACGCTTCATTTAAACCTTGGCGATAACCCGACTCAATAATCTCGAGGTTTTGTTTAGCATTAGCTTCTCTGCGCTTAAATAAATCAAGTAATTGCTCTGCACTGATTAGGTTAAACCAATTAGTTACAACATCTGCAATAAGCTGTTGTTTAGCCTGCTCATAACGAGCTTGCTGAGCAAGGTAGTTAAGATTGTCCCTGCGTTTTGCGTTTGAAAGCTTACCCCATAAATCAATTTCATAACCTAACTCTAACGATACAGAGCTCGAATTATTATAACTAACAGGGCGATTGTTTTTACTGCGCCCCACCCGTGATGAAATATCTAAGCTAGGCCACAATGCAGCACCAGTAATAATTAATTGTTGTTTTTGTATTTCTACATCGAAACGCTCTTGTCGTAGTTGTTGATTATTTTTAAGCGCTTGCGTAACTAGCTGCTTTACTGTTGGTGAAGCTAGCTTATTGAACCAAGTATCGTTTATGGCTATTACCGATTTAGCGGCAGCTTGCTGCCATTGGGTAGGTAGTGCACTCGGCGCTCGCTCACGTTGTTGCGGGTTTAAATTACTCGCACAACCGCTTAACATTATAATGCTTATTGCTAATAAAGATGGCTTACATTGCCACATCATATTTAAACCTGATTAGTGCTATTTATGAATGTTATTCAATCACTTTAGCAAACTTTGCTCAATTGACTTTACATAACATTACATAGCTTGCGATGAAATTATAGGTTCACTCAATACGCCAAGTGTTAACACAATGATCACAAAAAAATCAGCAAGCCAACTTTTAATCAAAAAGTTAATTTAAACTCTTAAAAAGTGAATATAGAAAAGACGGCAGGATTTACTGTTGGCATTACACCAGCTAAAGCGGAATAAAATTATAAATATATTTTGAGATGGAAGGTAGTTTGATGCTGAGCCAAATTTAGAATAGAAACAAAAAAGCCCCGCATATGCGAGGCTTTGTATGAATGGTGCCGACTAACCGAGTCGACGGGTAACTTGAACAGACTACTGATTACAGTTTCTTTTTCTAGTTACATTGTAAATGGTGCCGACTAACCGAGTCGAACGGTTGACCTACTGATTACAAGTCAGTTGCTCTACCAGCTGAGCTAAGTCGGCACACTAAAACAAAAAGCCTTGCATTAGCAAGG
>NZ_BADW01000094.1:0-19934 GCF_000241165.1 Pseudoalteromonas sp. BSi20439 | reverse complement strand
TTTTTTAGTTATTCTTTTGGCTTAAAACATTCGCCCTTCACCCGCATAAGTACCCGCTAAAATTTTATTATAAATAGCATCGGCTTTTTCTTTAGCCTCAGCGACTTCCTTAGGGAGCATAGTGCGTTCATCAAGTTTACGACTGTGACTAGCTTGCATATTACCGTTATACTCAGCAATGGTATTCCACACATACGACATTTCAAGGTTTTTTGGCATTCCTAAGCCTTCGAAATACATCAGTGCTAAATTAAATTGTGCAAGAGTGTAATTATTTGCGGCGGCTTTTTCATACCATGTTCTGGCGGCTTTATAATCTTGGCTCACGCCATTGCCGTTGGCGTACATTACCCCTAAATTATACTGTGCAGCAGGAAGGTTTTTATTGGCTGCTTTCTCAAATAAGCTAATAGCCATTTGTTTGTCTAACTTTACGCCATTGCCTTCGTCATACAATACTGCAAGTGCAAACATCGAATCTACATGATTCTTTTTAACTGCTTGTTGATAAAGCTCTGCAGCTTTGTAGTAGTCGCGAGTAACTCCATGTCCGCCCTCGTATAGCTTACCTAGTTCGTAAATACCTGGGGCATAGCCTTTGTCTGCTAAATAATTAAACTCTTTAAGTGCTTCTTCAAATTCACCCGCATTAGCAGCTCTGATCCCTTCTTCTAGTCCAGCATAGGCAAGAGGGGTAGCGAGCATAATACCGGCCAGTAGCAGTGCTTTAAAATTAGACTGTGACATAAGCATGTCTCCAAATTAGTTGTCGTTCTATGTAAGCGCCATAAAAGTAAAACTTACCTAGTGAATCTATTAGGGATAGGTAAAAAATTATGAGCTAAATTAATAACGCCAACGTTTATAACCTAGGTATACAAACGTATTAACAAGTAGCTTTAACTATAGCTCAAAAATTCTAAACTTAAGCATATAGTCATGATATAAATTGCGTTAGCTTGCGATTCTATAGAAAAATGAAAAAAATAAAAGCGAGCAATAGCTTACATAATTACTTATGATGATTTTTGGCAACCAAAGCATCATAAAACGGGGTCTGTTAATGTTAAATAATTTAAAAAATATAAAACTAAGCAAAATTATTTTTATAACCAGTTTATTGTTTATTGCCAGTTGTTCTACCTCCTTTGCTTATAACAACCTTGGTTGGTTATCGTCATTTTGGATAGATGATTACGTTGATCTTAATAAAAGCCAATCTAAGCAGTTAAAAGCGATTATTAACGACACCCGAGATTGGCATCGTGAAGTTGAATTACCAAAATATAAAGCCGATTTACTCGACCTAAGACAATTGCTAAACAATGAAGCCGATACTGCGCAGTTGATGGATAAAATAACCCAAGTGAAGCAGCATTGGCGAAACTTGCTGTTGCATACTAGTGACCCTTTAATTGAGTTAGCGCTGACCTTAACCCCATCACAGCGAAGTGAAATGGTAGAAAATATTCGCGAGCAAATTAATGATGAAATCCAAGAGCACGCTTCATTAACTAAAGAGGAGCACCAACAACAACGCTTAGAGAGACAACTAGATTACTACAAGCAATGGCTTGGCAAACTCACTTCTGAGCAGCAAACGCTCATATCACAAGCCAATAGTGAGCATACCCCTACCAGTGATTTATGGTACGACTATAAACTAACTCGTTTAGCCGCACTTGAAACCCTTTTTAGCCAGCAAACACTTAGCGAGGCAGAGTTTGCCCAGCAATTACACACCATTATCACTGAGCGTGAGCATTATATGAGTAATGAGCTGCTTGAGAAAAATGAACAAAATTTAAAAGCTTATGCGCATTTGCTACTCAAGTTAAATAAAACGCTGAGCGTTAAACAGTTAGCGCATGTTGATGAAGAATTTGCAGATTTAGTGGATACTGTTAATGACTTGCTTACAGATTGAGGTTGTTTTCTAGTTCTTTTTGCTTGTTTTTACTGGCTTATTTAGCTGAAAATTGTGATTTTTGCATTTCAGGGGTATTATAAGCCATCAAAAATATTTTAAGTTATCCATGGATATAGCTGCTCTTAATAGTACAAAAACGCTACGCAAGCACGTTCTTAAATGGATGTGTATTTGCTTTGGTTTTTTGTCGTTGGTGTTTGCCGTTTTTAATTTATCAGTAAATAATTTACACCTTGTTGGTGGTCTCGAAGTCGGCTTTTCCTTATTATGCTTGTATATTTTTAAGCACTCACAAAAACACTACCCTAAGCGCTGGCATGCCATTATCATGTGTTTAGCCATCTCTTTAATTGTGTTGTGCGGCACTTACTTAGCCCCCCTTAAAAACGGTCTGTTTTTATGGACATTTATTTTGCCTATTCTTTATTACTTACTACTTGGTAGGCGTTATGGGTTAATTTTGTCTTCGGCATTACTTTTTTTGCAGTTGATGGTGTTATCTCAAAAACTGCCACATTCATCGTTTTCAGCTTTTAACATAGGACTTAACTTATTATTTGTGTACATAAGCATATGGGCCATATCTCATGTTTTTGAAGGTAATAGAGCTGATTTTTAGAAACGTTTAAAAAATTTAGCGTTACTCGATCCCCTAACCGGTGCTGGTAATCGTTTATCAATGAACCACTATTTTGAAGTAGAGCTTAGAGATAAATCTCAACTTTACTTATTTTTACTCGATTTAGACTACTTTAAACAAATTAATGATCAGTATGGGCACGAGGTGGGCGATAAAGTGTTGGTTGAGCTAGCAACATTATTGCGTGTCACTTTTGCTAAAGGGTATGTATTTAGAGTGGGAGGTGAAGAGTTTTCACTAATGAGCAATTTTGATAGCCCGCAAGCAGCCTTAGCAATGGCAGAAAAGTTAAGACTCGCAATACAAAATAAGCACATCATTGCCAATGGTGAAACCATTAAGTTAACCGCTAGTATAGGCGTTGTTCAATACCAGCAACAAAGCCTTAGTGAACTAATAGACTTGGCTGATAAACAACTTTATAAAGCCAAAGAAACTGGCCGCAACGAGGTCTGTACTGATATTTTAGTGCATGGTTAGGTTTATTGCGGCTTAATACATTTGTTCAAAATCAGGAATACTGTTTTCCCAAATCGGTCTTTCTTTGCCAATGTATTCACGCACGGCATCAAAAAACAATCGTGTTCTTACCGGTAAATCTCGGTGTGGGTATACAGCATACATTGCACTGTGTTCCATTAATTTTACATCGGTAAGTAAGGGCACCAGTTGCCCATCAATCACTTCTTTATCTAAAATAAATGCCGGCGCTAAAAAGTAGGTGGTGCCAGAGAGAGTTTTCATCAGTAATACTTCTGCATCGTTTGCTCTAAACACACTTTTTATTTTTTGCTCGCAGTGCTCGCCAGTGTGGTTATAGTAATTTATGCCTTCTACCCGCAGTGAGTTGCTGGCATAACTGGCCGCTGGCAATTGTGCCAAATCAGTGATTGTTGTTGGCATACCGTATGTTTCTATAAACGCTGGCGCGGCTAATAGTAACAGACGATTACGGGCAATTTTACGAGCAATTAATGATGAGTCTTTGGGTTCACCCACTCTAAACGCTAAATCAAATCCTTCAGATACAATATCAACCAGTCGGTCATCTAAACGCAGTTCTACTTCCACTTGCGGAAAGCGTTTTTGGAAATCGTTGATCACTGGCTGTAAATAACGCCGACCAATTAAAGTCGATGCGGTCACTTTCAATACGCCGCGAGGCTCTTGGTGGTAGTTTTCTGCCATGCGCACCGTTTCGCCAAGCAGGCTTCGCAGCTCACCCGCTTTTTTTATCATTTCAGCGCCCGCTGCTGTAAGAGAGAATGAGCGGGTTGTTCTGTTTAATAGTCTTACCCCAAGTTCATCCTCTAACCGACTAATTTGCTTAGAGATCACTGAGCGGTCAATATTTCGTATTTCGGCTGCTTTTGCAAATGAGCCTTGCTCTACCACTTCAAGCAGCATTAATAGTCGACTGGTTGTATCCATTATTTCATCACTTAGTGAGTATTGATGCCATTTTGGCACTAATGAATTTAAAGATCTATTGTTTTTGTCATCAAGTATGTTCCGTATTATGCAATGCTAAATTAAAAGGAGCGTCGTTATGAACAAACACTTAGTTGCTACAGCCTTATCTGTTGCATTAATTACTCTGACCGGTTGTGCCGATGAAAGTACAGCGCAATCAGCCCCCGCACAGCAACAACAAGCTATTGATGTAGCCGAAGTCTTGGTTAAGCCAGTTCAAAGTTGGCATACCTATACAACACGCTTAGAGTCACCGCAGAAAGTGGCATTAATGCCGCGTGTATCCGGCATTATTGAGCAAATTGAATTTAAAGAAGGGGATAGCGTTAAACAAGGCGATGTATTATTTCGTTTAGACGATCGCTCATTCGCTGCAACCGTTGACAGTTTAAGCGCTCAGGTAAAAAGTGCTCAAGCGGCTCTTGAACAAGCAAAAAGCGAAGCATCGCGTGCGGTACGCTTAACTGAGCGAAAAGCCATTTCGACTGAGCAAGCACAAGCGCGTACATCGACTTTACGTCAGCGTGAAGCACAACTTGCTGCACTGCAAGCGCAGCTTAAAGCTGCAAAGCTCGATTTAGAGTTTACGTCAGTGGTTTCTCCTATTGATGGCGTGATTTCTCGCGCAAATATTACCAAAGGTAACAACGTACTTGCAGGGCAAAGCGTGCTTACTTCAATTGTTTCTAATGACAAAATGTACGCTTACTTTGATGTAGATGAACGTACTTGGAATAGCGCATTTGACGAAGTAACAGCTGCAAGCAAACAGCCTGTTGTAATGCAAAAAGTAGGGCAAGACGATTTTAACTATAGCGGCCATATTAACTTTATAGATAATCAAATTAACGCATCTACAGGCACTTTACGCGTTCGTGCGGTATTTGATGATCGTAGTAACGAGCTGCGTTCGGGCTCATTTGCACGCATTAAATTGGCAGCTAATGCAATACGCGAAACTGTCATTATTCCAGACAGAGCCATAGGCACAGATTTAAAAAATCGCTTTGTGTTAACGGTAGGCGAAAACAATGTGCTGCAGTATAAGCTTGTAACGGTAGGTGAGCGCTATGGATCGTTGCGAGCCATCACATCAGGACTTGAGCAAGGCGATGTTATTGCTGTAAATGGCCCAGCTCGTGTAGGACCCGGTATGCCAATATCACCAAATAAAGTGGCAATTAATACCCAAGGCGTTGCATTTACGCTAAGTGCTAACCCTGCCGATTTAGTTGCTAAGCAATAAGGTTGTTAGATGAAATTTTCACACTTTTTTATACAGCGACCGATTTTTGCGGCCATGCTGTCGTTGATTATTTTAATTGCAGGTAGCATTTCATTATTTCAGCTGCCTGTCAGTGAATACCCAGAAGTTGTACCACCAACAGTGGTTGTGACTGCAAGTTACCCAGGTGCTAACCCGACGGTTATTGCACAAACAGTGGCAACACCGCTTGAGCAAGAAATAAACGGCACCGAAAACATGCTGTATATGTTTTCACAAGCAACCAGTGACGGACGTATGACGCTCACGGTGACATTTGCGTTAGGCACTGATTTAGACCGTGCCCAAGTGCAAGTGCAAAACCGAGTAAATAGTGCGCTGCCGCGTTTGCCACAAGAAGTGCAACGTTTAGGGGTTGTTGCTGAAAAATCATCACCCGATTTAACCATGGTGGTGCATTTATATTCACCCCAAAACAGCCATGACACCGCATATTTATCAAATTATGCCGATTTAAATATTAAAGATGAAATAGCGCGTTTACCTGGTGTGGGTGATATTCGTTTATTTGGTGGTGGTAAATATGCAATGCGAGTTTGGCTTAACCCCGATGCGCTAGCATCACGTGAGCTTACTGCAAGTGACGTGGTCAATGCACTACGCTCGCAAAATCAGCAAGTTGCAGCGGGTAGTTTAGGTGCGCAACCAATTTCAAATGACAGTCAGTTCCAAATTTTATTAAACGTCAAAGGACGCCTTAATAGCATTGAAGAGTTTAAACAAGTCATTATTAAAGTTGGGGAGCAAGGGCAGCTTACACGCTTGTCAGATGTGGCACGTGTTGATTTAGGCCAAGATTCTTATGCATTGCGTGCTGAGCTTGATAATCAACCCGCTTTAGCGATGCCAATATTTCAACGTCCAGGGTCAAATGCCATTGAGCTCTCTGATCAGGTGCGTGAAACCATGGCACGTTTATCAAAAGACTTTCCTGCAGGTGTTGAATACGACATTGTTTATGATCCAACGGTATTTGTGCGTGGCTCAATTGATGCGGTGATCGCCACTTTACTCGAAGCAATCGTGCTGGTGGTGATTGTGGTTATTGTATTTTTACAAACATGGCGCGCATCTATTATTCCGCTTATAGCTGTGCCAGTTTCACTCATTGGTACTTTTGCTGTAATGCAGTGGCTTGGTGTTTCTATTAATACCTTATCGCTATTTGGTTTAGTACTGGCTATAGGTATTGTGGTTGATGATGCGATTGTAGTGGTCGAAAATGTTGAACGAAATATAGAAAACGGCTTATCGCCGCTTGAAGCAACACGCGTTGCAATGACAGAAGTAACCGGCCCAATTATTGCGATTGCATTGGTATTGTGTGCGGTATTTATTCCAACGGCCTTTATTACTGGACTTTCTGGACAGTTTTATAAGCAATTTGCTTTAACCATAACTATTTCAACAGTTATTTCAGCGTTTAACTCACTGACATTGTCGCCGGCGCTAGCAGCCTTATTGTTAAAATCGCACGACGCAAAACCAGATGCGTTTACCCGCTTATTAGATAAGTTATTTGGTCGCTGGTTATTCAAGCCATTTAATCGACTGTTTAACCGTGGTGCAACAGGGTATGAAAAGCTAGTACAAAAGCTTATTCGTATGAGCGTGGTGGTAATGGTTGCCTATGTTGCTTTAGTTGGCGGTACGATTAAGCTGTTTGACGCGGTACCTGGTGGCTTTATACCACAGCAAGATAAGCAATACTTAGTTGCCATTGCGCAGCTACCAGATGCAGCAAGCTTAGACAGAACTGAAGCGGTAGTAAAACAAATGCAGCAAATAGCGCTCGAGGTTCCAGGTGTTGCAAACACTGTGGCGTTTCCAGGCCTATCTGTAAATGGTTTTACTAATAGCCCTAATAGCGGGATTGTGTTTACACCATTGGCGCCTTTTGCAGAGCGTACCGATCCGAGTATGTCGGCTTCGGCTATTGCGGCGCAGTTAAATCAGCGTTTTGCGGCAATTGATGAAGCGTTTGTGGCTGTATTTCCGCCACCGCCAATTCAAGGCTTAGGCACTACAGGTGGCTTTAAACTGCAAATTGAGGATAGAGCTAACAAAGGCTTTGAAGCATTATTTAATAGCTTGCAATCAGTGATTGCCGCGGCGCAAAAAGATCCGGCGTTAATGGGGCTGTATTCAAGCTTTAGAATTCAAGTACCGCAAATGGATATTGATATTGACCGCGAACAAGCACTTATCCAAGGTATTGCGCTTGATGAAGTATTTAACTCATTGCAGATTTATTTAGGCTCAGTGTATGTAAACGACTTTAATATGTTTGGTCGTACCTACCAAGTAAATGCTCAAGCAGATGCTGAATTTAGGGTAGACCCAGAGCAAATACTAAACCTAAAAGTACGTAATCGTGCAGGTAATATGGTGCCACTAGGCTCAGTGCTTACGGTAACGCCAACTATAGGCCCAGATCGTGTTATGCACTACAACGGTTACCCAAGTGCTGAACTTAACGGCAGCCCAGCGCCAGGTTACAGCTCAGACCAAGCGCAAACAGCGATTGAAAATGTATTGGCGAAAACGCTACCTACTGGTATTGAATATGAGTGGACTGAGGTAACGTATCAGCAAGTACTTGCCGGCAATACTATGGTGTACGTGTTCCCACTGGTGGTATTGCTTGTGTTTATGGTACTGGCTGCACAATATGAAAGCCTACGTTTACCATTGGCCATTATTTTAATTGTACCTATGACTATTTTCTCGGCGTTATTAGGGGTGTGGTTTGTAGGCTCAGACAACAATATATTTACCCAAATAGCGTTAATTGTACTGGTGGCACTGGCCTCTAAAAACGCCATTTTAATGGTGGAATTTGCCAAAGATAAACACGACACTGGATTATCGCACCTTGAGGCTATGTTGGCAGCGTGTCGCATGCGTTTACGTCCTATTTTAATGACCTCAATTGCCTTTACCGCGGGTGTTATTCCGTTAGTGTTGGCAACCGGTGCCGGTGCTGAAATGCGTCATGCAATGGGTAACGCAGTATTCTCAGGTATGATTGGTGTGACTGTATTTGGGCTATTATTTACGCCAGTGTTTTACATGCTGGTGGTAAAAAAGCAGCGCGCTGAGGAGTCTTCAAATGACTAAATTACATTTAAACAAATTTAAAATGCCGGCATTTTTAGGCTCAGTGTTAGCGATTGCAGTGTTATCTGGCTGTGCGAGCAAAATAGATACAGCAGCTGAGCAACAACAAGTAAACGAGTTTGTTTCCCAAGCAATATCGGCAGAACAGTATGTTGGTGACGATGAGCAAAACTGGTGGTACAAGTTAGGTTCAGCGCAATTAAACCAGCTTGTTAGCAACGCATTAGCTAATAACTACGACTTACAAACGAGTCAGTTAGTGCTTAAAAGTGCGTTGGCACGTATTGGTGAACAACAAGCACAATACTTACCGCAAGGCGGTGTTGAGGTTGGAGCTAAACGAAGTGGACTAGGCGATACCAATAGCCGACAGTCAAGTGCAAATGTTGCACTTGACTGGCAGCTCGACTTATTTGGTCGAATAACTGCACTCGTTGATGCCGCAAATTCACAAGCTATGAGCCAAGCAGAGCAAGTTAGGCTATTACAAATTGAAGTTGTGTCATCTGTGGTTAAAGGGTTTGCCAGCTATCAGGGCAACCTGCAAAAGCAACAAATTATTGAAATGCAAATAGAAGCACTTGAACAAAGCATACAAGTGCTGCAGGCGCAAGTAGATGAAGGTGTGGCAAATGAGCTTGATTTAAACCGCACCATGGCGCAACTTAGGCAGCAACAAGCGCTCATTCCGGCGATTGAATATGCTAAGTTTCGTGACTTATCTACGCTGGCGGTATTAAGTGCACAACCAACGCAATCACTGAGTATTAAAGATGAACGTGCTGTATTGAGCAAGGCATTTCAAGTGTCACTAGCAAAGCCAAATCAGGCTATTGCACTAAGGCCTGATATTAGCCGTGCATTATATGACTTTAGCCAAGCAAATAGTTTAAGTGTGGCAGCCAGTAAAGCTCTATTACCCGATATCAGCTTAAGTGGTTTTGCAGGCGTGCTAAGTTTGGGCAGTAATGGTTTTAGCGACACCCAGCAGCAGTGGCAAGTTGCACCACAAGTACAATGGTCTTTATTGAGTTATCCTGCGTTGTTGGCTCAGCGTGATGCGCAGCAGTTTTTAAGTCAAGCTGCTTATACTGACTATCAACAAGTGGTGTTAAAAGCCATTAACGAGAGTGAACTTTCATTGCAATACTTGGTCAATCAAGCACAGCAATCGCGCTTTGCTGAGCAGCGGTATCAGTTTGCTAATAATGCATTTTTACAAGCACAAGCAATGTATGAAGAAGGGCAAATTCCTTACTTAGAGTTGTTAGATGCACGTCAGGATGTTTTAATAGCACAAGAAAATGCCGTTGATTCAACTATTTCATCGTTACTTGCTAAGGTAAATGCTTACCAGTCATTTAATGGACGATGGAGTTACGCGTTAAGTAATACTAACTAGTAGAGTTTTTGATGCCTAATACTGTAGTTACAAACCCAGATACTATTCCTTCATCTATGCAGGCTATTGCCTTAATAGAGCCTAATGAGGATATTAACTTAACGGATATTCAATTACCTGTGCCTCAATGCACAGGTAATGAGCTGTTAGTAAAAGTGGAGTATGTTGGTTTAAATCCGGTGGATGCGCAATTTGCTAAATCTGGCTTTTGTCTGTGGCAATATCCGCATGTTTTAGGCTTAGATGCAGTGGGTGTGGTGGTTAAAGCGGGTAAAGGTGTATTTCCTGGTGTGGGTGAGCGTGTAATGTGGCATGCCAGTATTGGTGAGCAAGGGGTGTTGAGCGAATACGCAAAAGTACCTAATTATGCGGTGTCTATCATTCCCAAGCAATTAGCCAGTGACAAGGCTGCTACTTTGCCCTGCGCCGGAATGGCAGCGCTTATCAGCTTAGATAAATTAGCCGTAACTGAAGGCGATACCCTCTTTGTTGAAGGGGGCGCAGGTGCTGTAGGTCAATTTGCTATTCAATTTGCAAAGCAGCGTGGTGCCGATGTATTTACAACCGCCTCCAAGCGTAACCACAAATTGGTTAAGCAGCTAGGGGCTGATGTAGTCTTTGATTACAATGACAAAACCTTATGTGACAAAATTCGCCGAGAGTTAGGACCACAAGGATTTGATGCCATTATTGATATTATGGGCGGGGAATCGACCATTCAAAATATTGAGTTAATGCGTTTTTGTGGCCGTATTGCTTGTTTAAATCCACTGCCTAAGTTTGAACAGCAGTTAATGTTTAGGCGTGCGCCCAATATTAGTATTGTCTCTTTAGGTGGCGCGTGGTTAGCCAACAGCCTATGTGCGCAGCAGCGTATGAGTTTTATGGGGAATTTATTGCTTGAAACAGTTTCTAATGGCGATATAAAGCACCCTGAAATTCTAGCTGTTGATTTTAATGCACAGGCCGTATCTAGCGCCTTAAACAACCAGTTAGCAGGTGGTTTTACTGGTAAGCAGGTGGTTAAAGTAAGCTAATTTCACCCAAATTCTCGTATTAAAAAAACGCAGCCTAATTTTAGGCTGCGTTTTTTTGTTTTCTACTTTATTACCAAATCCGTATTTGCGGCGCCAACAACCAGAATTATTAAATTTTTAACAAAAAAATAATAATTCAGCGTACAGGTGTAAGCCTTTTTATTTCAACAGTTTACGTTCAGGTAAAGAAAATAAATTGCAAAAACTGTTAATTAATTGAATAGAGTAATTGATCTAAACCGATTTTTATGACGTAATGTAGGTATTATTATCTGGTCGGATGAGTTCGTTATGAGTTTACGTACAAAATTAAAAAAAGTATTACCAAGTATTTCAGTTACTGAGCAAGAAGCGCTAGACGCTGGCGATGTATGGCTAGAAGGGTCTATCTACCAAGGTAAACCAGATTTTAGCGCGCTACGCGATGTACCTGCGGCAAAACTAACCGCAGACGAGCAAGCGTTTCTAGACGGCCCAGTACAAGAACTACTAAGTATGATTGATGATTCAGTCATTCAAAATGGTATTCATTTACCAAACGATATTTTAGAGTTTTTGAAAAAAGAGCGTTTCTTCTCGCTGATCATCCCTAAATCGTTTGGCGGTTTAGAGTTCAGCCCATACGCTAACTCAACAATTGTAGGTACTATCGCAACTAAAAGTTCAGCGGTTGCGGTAACTGTAATGGTACCAAACTCGTTAGGCCCAGGTGAGTTACTACTTCACTTCGGTACAGATGAGCAACAAGCACATTACTTACCACGTTTAGCAAATGGTACAGACATTCCATGTTTTGCATTAACCAGCCCAGAAGCAGGTTCTGATGCCGGCGGTATTCCTGATGTAGGTACTGTTACTAAAGGCATGTACAACGGCGAAGAAGTACTTGGCCTAGAAATTACATGGGACAAGCGCTACATTACACTCGCGCCAATTGCTACTGTACTTGGTTTAGCGTTTAAAGTAGTTGATCCAGATGGTCTACTAGGTGGTAAAGAAAACCTAGGTATTACTTGTGCCCTTATTCCAAAAGAGCACCCTGGTGTAGAACTTGGTAACCGTCATGATCCTATGGGTATCCGTTTTTACAACGGTACTACACGTGGTAACAAAGTATTTGTACCAATGGACTTTATTATCGGTGGTCAGAAAAACATCGGTCGCGGTTGGCAAATGCTAGTTAGCTGTTTAGGCGCAGGTCGTGGTATTTCATTACCAGCGTTGGGTGTAAGTACAGCTCAAGTTGCATTTAAATCAGCTTCTGAGTACGCAGCAGTGCGTGAACAGTTTGGTTTATCAATTGGTCAATTTGAAGGTATTCAAGAAAAGCTAGCTGATATTGCAGGTAAAACATACCTACAAGAAGCAATGCGAGTATTGACAACTGAAGGTTTAGGCATGGGCTTAAAACCATCGGTAGTAACTGCAATTGCTAAATACCATATGACAGAGCTTGGCCGTGATGTGCTTGACTCAGCAATGGATATTCAAGCGGGTAAAGCAATTCAGAACGGTCCTCAAAATACACTTGCTAGCGGTTATGTGGCGCAGCCAATTGCCATTACGGTAGAGGGCGCGAACATTCTTACTCGTAACCTGATGATCTTTGGTCAAGGTGTTATGCGTTGTCACCCATACCTACAATCTATGGTTGAGTCTATCCACAGCGATGACAAAAACGCAGATGCAGAATTTAACGGTATTTTACGTAAAACAATTGGTTACAGCACAGCAAACAGCTTACGAGCCTTCCGCTTAGGTGTGCTACCGTTTACCGCGAGTGCAAACTCAGCATTACCAGAAGTACGTGACTACGAAAAAGCAGTACATAAACTATCAGCTAAATTAGCTGTATATGCTGACTTCTCATTACTAGTACTTGGCGGTAAATTAAAACAAGCTGAAATGCTTTCAGCACGTTTAGGCGATGTAATGAGCTTCTTGTACGCAGCTATGGCATCTATTAAGTATTACGAGCAAAAAGTAGCAAGCAGCGAGCGTGAGCAAGCGGCTCCTTACTTCCATTATGCGACTCGTTTTGCACTACAAAGTGCAGAAGAAGCATTGCACAAGTTCTTAGACAACTTCCCTGCAAGTGGTACTCGTAAGTTCATTCGTTTCATTACTATGAACTACTCAACTAAAATGCCAAAAATTAGCGATGATTTAATTCGTGAATTAGCAAAACAAGCTCAGCTTGATACAGCATTTAAAGCGCAAATAACACATTTAGTTAAGCCAATTGAAGGTGATGGTCATCACATCAATGAGCAAGCTTACAAAGCTAAAATGGCGTCACTTGAGCTATTAGCAAAAGTGAAAAAAGCGCTACGTGCTAAAACCTTTAAGCCGGGCACGCGTTTTTCAATCACACTTGAAAATGCACTTGCTGCAAAAGTAATTAACGACGCTGAATTTGTTCAGTTAAGTGATTACAACAAAAAGCGTGAAAAAGCGATTCGTGTTGATGAGTTCGACTTCGATATGAACATCCTAGACGACAACGCACAGCCAGTTAATCCGCTTAAAAGCGTGGTTAACCAATAAAATTCAATAATGCAAAGCGCCTGTAGTTTAGGCGCTTTTATTGATACAAAATTAGTGTGGAGTCCTGCTTGAGTAACATCAAGCGGGGCTTTTTTATGGGTGTGATTTAAGCTCATAACTAATGACGACTAATTTAATGGTACAGAACATTATTAAACGTTATTTTAGTGTATTTTAACAATGGGTGGTAAATAAGTTACGTAATTACTTGTTTACATTAGAGTTGTTTAGTGGAATTATTGAGCGTATATAATATACGCTGTTTTGAGGGTTATAACTCCCAAAGTGGTGTTTAATGAGCTGTTATGTTTTAGGGAAAAATTATGATTTATACGACAACGGAAACTGTTCCTGGCAAGGAAATCGAAGCTGTATTGGGAATCGTCAATGGCAACATGGTTCAGTCTAAACATGTTGGTCGAGATATCATGGCTGGTTTAAAAGGGATTGTGGGTGGCGAACTCAAAGGCTATACCGAGATGTTGATGGAAGCTCGAAATGTAGCGGTAGAACGATTAATAGAAGATGCAAAAAAGTTAAATGCCGATGCAATAGTAGGAATACGGTTTACAACTAGCTCAGTTACTGATGGGGCATCAGAAATATTAGTGTTTGGCACAGCAGTTAAACTTCGAACATAACAAACAATTTAAGCAGATTCGCAACGCTTGTCATTTTTGGTGTTTCTTTCAAAGCCAAGAAATGAGGGCGCTTTCCTCTTTTCTGCACATTATAAAAAGAACAGCCTAACTAAAAGTTTAAAGTTGGCAATGTGTTACATGATTTGTAATTAATATTAAAAATAATGAAGAGGACATACATTGCTCATAAAAAGAGGAAAGTGTCCTTTGATAAAGTTATTAGAGTGCGAATATGGATAGTGCCTACTTGAAAGTAAAACGTGCAGAAAAGCATTATGCTGAACTTGCACAGATGTTTAAAAAGAAAAAGCCGTTCGGTTATTTTTTAGAAACTAATTGCAAAACTGGTGGAAGAGCAACATTCGCAAAGCGAAACGAAAATGTTGCTAATGAAGCTGCCGTAATAATTGGCGATGTTCTCCATAATCTTAGAGCTGCTATTGATCATGCATATTGGAATTGTACTGAGAGGTATGCAAAATCTGATGGAGAAAGAAAAAGCATTCAATTTCCAATCACCTCAACAGAGACTGCCTTGAAAGACTCTGTTTTGACTGGTATACCTTCGAGAGTTTCGAAAGATTTTGCTCACGCACTAGCGAGTTTAAAGCCATATAGAGATGGTGGGAATATACTTCTTTGTGCCATACACGACTTGGACGTTATGGATAAACACAAGTTATTAGTCCCAACAGGTAACTTCACGAAAATTAGTAGCTCAATGATTCAAAGACTGGTTCCTGATTTTCCATCTGGTTTAATGAATTGTGGCTTTGGTAATAATTATCGCGATGTTGGTTGGCAAGTACAGCCAATGACTTGGACACAGAGAAGAAAAGCCAAAGTGCCACCATCGAACATAATTGAGCAGGAATTAGATGTGCCCGTTGAAATTGTAATTGGTGACATAGATTCAACAAAACCAGCACTTCAAGTGCTGCAAGAGTTAATAGCACTGGCAAAAAGTACAATACAAACCTTGTATTCTGCAGCAGGCATAAAAGTTGAAGAAGCACTCTAACAAGCCAATTAAACCGACCTCAATACGCTATGCTCCTTTCGGCGGCTTATTGGGGTGTTAAATACCTAAATGGAGTTTAGATGAATATTCAAGTTTTTAGACCAAAACAATTTGTAGATATGGCGAGAGACTATAAGTTGTTTGCGGATGACGTAGAAGTTGCGACTATAAAAAGAGGGGTTACGCAAACAGTAAACATCCCTGATTCAACTAAAACTATTCAAGCGAAAATAGATTGGTGTTCAAGCCAAACTTTTCCTGTAGCCTCAATTACTGACAAAGGAATTATTATTAAAAATTCTTTTGGTAGTAATATATTCAAATTGCTTTTTTTAACTATTTATTATGTCAGTTTCGGTAAAAGCAAATACTTATCGGTAACAAACGGTATTTAGTAAGAATATTCAAACGAAAAAAAACCGTTGGCTGTTTTCACACTGTTTAATATTTTAGCCAACTATTTCAAGTCTGTTTATATTGGCGTTTTACGAACTAAGGAAAGTTATGATTAAATCAATACTGATAATATTTACATTGTTTTTAGCTAGTCTTGCTACCGCTGAAGAGTTTACTGATGTGTCTGAGATCACAGAGCGCTTGGAAGATGACATACCAAAGATTTTAGATAAACACAAAGCTCCTGGTGTTGCACTTGCATTTGTCAATGGAAATAGAGTTCTAGAGTTTCGATCCTATGGTTTTGCCGACGTAGCAGCCAAAACTGAGATTACCCAAAGCACAATGTTTAACGTAGGGTCTATTTCTAAGCTGGTTACTGTTTGGGGAGTAATGCAACTTGTAGCTCAAGGCAAAGTCGATTTAGATGCGCCAATAAACCAATACCTCAAACGTTGGCAGATCCCTAAGTCTGAGTTTAACGCAAAAAAAGTAACATTGAGAAATATCTTATCTCACACTTCAGGCTTGTCACTTGGCCCATATACAGGCTGGGAGTCTCCAGAAAAGTTAACATCTATAGTTGACTCACTAAATGGCAATAACAATGGCGCCGGATCTGTTGAACTTATTCATGTGCCCGATACAAAATGGTCTTATTCTGGTGGTGGGTATTCAGTGGTGCAACTTTTAATTGAAGATGTGTCAGGCATGGCATTTGAAGACTATATGCAGCAATACGTGTTTAAGCCTCTAAATATGAAGGATTCTACTTTTAAAATTACTAAAAAAGTTATCAAAAAGTCGGCAACACCTTACGATAATTCCGGCAAAGTCACGGGCATGGTTTATTTTAATGAGAAAGCAGCTGCTGGTTTACAGACAACGCCAATAGACTTAGCCCGCTTTAATATGGCTGTGTTGCGCAACGACGATGGTGATTATAATGGTTTAGGGTTGCTACCAGAAAAATTAATTGATCTGATGATAAAGCCCGCGCCAAACACTAATGGGCGCTGGAGTATGAGCTATGTTGTTGACGCAAAGAATAGCAGTCTTGGCTTTGCTGGATTTAATCGTGGTTGGGTCTCGCTATCACGCTCTATCACTGACCTTAACTTTGGTTATGTGATTTTAAGTAATAGTAGTATTGGCGCAGTGAATAATGACATTGATAGTCTTATCCTTTCTATTGTTAAACAAAACCATAACTAAAATGGATACAACAAAGTATTTCAGCGGGTAAAGCGCTCAATTCGACGATAAGTTTGTAGTGGCATAGTTAATTTTGCCGCCCATTCAAAAACTAGCATTCGTTTTTTACATACAGGGTTGTGAAAAAACATACAGAGCTTTTTTACTAAGACCTTTTATTTAAAACACTGTCTAATGTTAAACTAACTAAAATTTAGCAACCTAATTTGGCTATGTCTTTTTATCTTCCGTTACTTACCCCGCATTTTGAGCGTATAGCCATTGGCGAAACCCTAACCTCGCTTTGGAGTGGCTGTGGTCAAATTGTGAAGTGCCAACTTGATGAGCAAGCCTGTGTTATTAAAGCGATTAAAGTACCCGATCATATTAATCACCCTAAAATTAAACAAAGCAACTTTGCACTTAATAGAAAGCGTGACTCTTACCACGTTGAATATGCGTTTTATAAGCAATTTAGCCATAAGCTGCCCAAGCAAGCTGCAGCTATTGAATGCATTAAAGCAATCAACAAGGGCGATGAGTTTGCCTTGGTGTTTAAAGATTTTTCAAAGCAGGGGTACAGCCAAGCAACCACCGAGAATATAAAAGCCATATTAAAGTGGTTGGCACATTTTCATGCCTTTCATTTAAATGCAAAGTTTGATGGCTTATGGCAGCAAGGAAGTTATTGGCATTTAGATACACGCCCTGATGAATTTAATAACTTACCTGAAAAGTCCGATATTAAAAAGGCTGCATCACTTTTAAACAGCGCGTTAAAGCAGTGTGATTATAAAACGTTAATTCATGGTGATGCCAAGCTTGCTAACTTTGCCGCTAATAGCCAAGGGCATATTCTCGGTTACGATTTTCAATATGTGGGTGCGGGTGTTGGGGTGATTGATGTAATGTATTTTATGACCAGCTGTATGGATGATTCTGAGCTTCATAAACACGCACAGAGCTACCTTGATTATTATTTTAGCCAATTGAAGCAAGCTCTGAGTGACTATCAACCACACATTAATGCTGATGATGTTGTTACACAATGGGCTCATTTATGGCCAGTGGCATGGGCAGACTTTTATCGGTTTTTACTTGGGTGGAGCCCAGAACACAAAAAGGTTAACAGCTACATGCATGATCAGGTAAATAATTGGTTAGCGAGTAACAACTCATAAACACAAAAATCTTTATAGTTGTGGCTAAATTAAATATTTTGGCACGAACTATGAAATCAAGACTAAAATTAACAGTCAAACGGCCTGTTTTAATATAAAATACGTCAAATTTTTTATCACTAGGTTTATTACTATGGCTATTCACGTTATTTCTCATCCCCTTGTTCAACATAAGTTAGGTTTAATGCGCGCGCATGGAATTAGCACGAAAAGTTTTCGCGAGTTGTGTTCAGAAGTGGGCACATTATTAACTTACGAAGCCACTAAAAATCTAGAATTAGAAGATAACGAAATTACAGGCTGGGACGGCAATAAACTTAAAGTTGAGCACATTAAGGGTAAAAAAATTACCGTGGTGCCAATTTTACGTGCGGGCCTTGGTATGATGGACGGCGTAATGTCGTTACTCCCAGCGGCTAAAGTGAGTGTAGTGGGTTTAGAGCGTAACGAAGAAACTCTTGAGCCAGTCCCCTACTTTGAAAAACTAGTGGGTAATATTGATGAGCGTTTAAGCTTAGTGATTGACCCAATGCTGGCTACTGGTGGTTCTATGATCGCCACCATTGATATGCTTAAAAAAGCGGGCTGTAAAGAAATTAAAGTAATCGTACTGGTTGCTGCACCTGAGGGCGTTGAAAAAACATTAGCCGCTCACCCTGATATTGAGATTTTTACTGCCTCAGTTGATAGCCATTTAAATGAAAAAGGTTACATCATCCCAGGGCTTGGCGATGCAGGTGACAAAATTTTCGGTACGGTTTACTAAGGTTTAGCAGTGCAAAATAATTCTACATTTTCTATAAAAACTATTCTAACCGGTGCCCAAATGCTGTTTGTTGCATTTGGTGCGTTGGTACTAGTGCCTATTTTAACCGGCCTAGATCCTAGCGTTGCGTTGTTTACTGCTGGTTTAGGTACTTTGTTGTTTCAATTTGTGACTAAAGGCCAAGTCCCTATCTTTTTAGCGTCGTCATTTGCGTTTATTGCACCCATTATTGCCTCAGTGCAAATGTGGGGCATACCGGCCACTATGGGGGGGTTAATGGCGGCGGGCTTTACTTATATGCTATTAAGTTTATTGGTGAAGTTTAAAGGTACAAAAACCTTACATAAAATTTTGCCGCCAATTGTGGTAGGCCCAGTGATTATGGTGATTGGCCTCGCTTTAGCGCCTGCTGCGGTTAATATGGCGATGGGTAAGAGTGGCGATGGTGGTACACAAATTATTGCCTACGACAGCGCTATTATTATCTCTATGTTCTCATTACTAGTAACTTTAGTGTTTGCCGTGTGGGGTAAAGGGGTATTTAAATTAATACCTATTTTAGCCGGTGTTGTTGCCGGTTACACACTATCGTTATTTATGGGTATAGTGCAGTTTGAAGCCGTAAGTAATGCACAGTGGCTAGCAGTACCAAACTTTGTGTTACCAGAGTTTAAATGGCAAGCCATATTATTTATGGTGCCGGTGGCAATTGCGCCTGCTATTGAACACATTGGCGATATGATGGCAATTAGCCAAGTTACAAAAAAAGACTATTTGAAAAAACCAGGGCTCCATCGCACTTTATTTGGTGATGGTTTAGCCACGTCTGCTGCATCCTTATTTGGCGGCCCACCGAACACCACTTACTCAGAGGTAACCGGTGCGGTAATGCTCACTAAAAACTTTAACCCTAAAGTAATGATGTGGACGGCCATTATCGCAATTTGCTTAGCATTTGTGGCTAAAATGGGCGCTGGTTTGCAAACCATTCCGGTGCCTGTGATGGGTGGCATAATGATTTTATTATTTGGCTCTATTGCGGTTATTGGTTTAAACACCTTAGTTAAATCGGGCGATGACTTAAGTGAGCCGCGCAATTTAAGTATTGTGGCACTTATTTTAATTTGTGGTATTGGTGGTATGTACATAGGTAGTAGTGAGTTCAGCCTAGAAGGTGTGAGCTTGTGTGCTATTTTAGGCATAGTATTAAACTTAGTATTACCCAAAGCACAGAGCGACCAGAGTTAAGTTTGCACTGTGGCTAAAAAATATTGCACCAAAAAAAGCGCATTTAAATTAGT
>NZ_BADW01000095.1:0-34141 GCF_000241165.1 Pseudoalteromonas sp. BSi20439 | reverse complement strand
GCACTTGCCTTCTTTTTTCGCTTTAGCATCACCGCCGCATTTACCTTCGCCGCACTTGCCTTCTTTTTTCGCTTTAGCGTCGCCGCCACATTTACCTTCGCCGCACTTGCCTTCACCAGCGTCTAATTGATAACCAGCTACCATTTGTTGAAATTCAAATGGGTTGGCTTGTACATCTGCACTGGCCATACTTGCACTGCCAACAACCACTGCGCCGAGTGTTAATGCAATTGAATTTTTCTTTATTGTATTCATTTTTTATTACCTTCTAAACTTGTTGAACATCATTATACAAGTAGACCTGCATAAAACTAAAAACTTTCACATTATCTATTTTTTCAAAAATAACTTAGTAAACTAACTATAAACCCTAATAAGCGTTTTATCAATTTATGATTTACAGGTAAACTGGCGCTCTTTTTCAGTAATAAATTAATCACACTATGAAACTTGTTTTAGCACCGATGGAAGGTGTCGTTGACTTTAAAATGCGCCAACTACTCACCGACATAGGTGGCTTCGATCTTTGTGTGACCGAATTTATCCGTGTTGTAGATACTTGCCTTCCAGATAAAGTATTTCACCGTTATTGCCCTGAACTTAAAAATGCGGGGCTCACTCGTAGTGGTACTCCAGTTCGCATTCAGTTATTAGGCCAAGTAGCCGACGTTTTAGCTGAAAATGCTGTAAAAGCAATTGGCTTAGGCTCTCATGGTGTTGATTTAAACTTTGGTTGCCCAGCAAAAACTGTCAATAAAAGCAAAGGCGGTGCTGTATTACTCAAAGATCCAGATCATATGTACTCGATTATAAAAACGGTAAGGGATGCCGTTGATGATGAGCATGAAGTAAGTGCTAAAATTCGCTTAGGTTTTGATGATGATAGTAACAGCCAAGAAATTGTCGATGCCGTTGTTAGCGCTGGTGCTAACAGCATTGCTATACATGCACGTACTAAACGCGATGGCTACAATCCACCCGCCTATTGGGAAAAAATCCCTCCTTTGGTCAAAGATAAAAAAATTGCAGTGGTCGCCAATGGGGAGATTTGGCAGGTAGAAGATGCCCTTTTATGCCAAAAGCGCAGCGGTTGCACTGACTTAATGATTGGTCGTGGCGCGCTTTCACATCCTGATCTAGCAAGAAAAATTAAAGCGCAGGTTAATAAAGAAAGCTACAGTGAACTGACATGGGAAAATATTTTACACCATATTATTCATTCATCTATGCACCAAACAGCAAGCAAAGATACTAAATACTTTGCATCTCGAACAAAACAATGGCTTGGTTATTTAAAACGCCAATATCCACAAGCAGGACTATTATTTGATGAAATTCGTCGTTTAAAAGCCAAGGATGAAGTAGCCGAAGTGTTAAAGAAGTATGCGAAAGCGCCACAATTTGATACAAATCATAACATCTAAGATAATCTAACTAGATAATAGCAGTATCACTGAGGACTAATTTAAGGGTTATACTGCTAATGCATCATCAGCAACGACTAAACGATGAAATTGAAAGTGTTAAAGCGACTATATTAGGTTTGTTGTCACAATCAACCCACCCTACACATCAAAATCTGTTCTGCATCCTAACCCATACATCCAATGAAGAGTGGCTCGATTTAGCAGCTCAACAATTAGGTAATGAGTATAATCCGTTAATTGAACGAATGAACAAGCTTGAAGCAGCAATTAGCCAAATGGATATTGGTCAATATGGCTACTGTTGTGACTGTGAGGAAAAAATATCAGCGCAGCGCTTGGAGCAAGACCCTGCAGCGCAGCGATGTGATCAGTGCGCTAGTTAATAGCGCACTAAAGTTTAATTAAGTAGTTGTGGAGCAAAACTAAACGCTTGCCCTGGATAAAAAATAATATCCTCAACTAATATGCTCGCATCTTCTTCACTAATATTTAAACGTTTTAGTAAATTTAAACGCGCTTGCGATAATGTCCACGCATGATAATGCACCCCTAGATCAGTTTCCATCATCGTTAAATAGAGTCGCTTATCCGCAGCCGTTAATTGCTTATTGTTAGCACGTTGAGGTAAAAGCATATAACCCGTTGACCAGTCTAAACCTAATAGTTGCGTCTCTTTTAAAAATGTTTCGCTAAGCTGCGATACATCAGAGATACCCACCGTTATTTGCTCGGTTGAGCTTTGCATTGTTTTAAACTTACTATCTATAAGGCTTAGCCACTCAAGCGGTGAAAGCACATCATTTGCAAAATAATTTAGTTTGCTCTGATACCATTGGCTGCCATTAGCAAGACCAGACAATCCAATACTGCCTCTTGGCTTATACTGCGTTAAGTAATTATTTAATACACTCAGAGACTCATTTAGCTCAATAGGTGTGTTAGTACTATTAATTGCTTGCTGCACATAATATTTTAAATAACTGTGCTCTATTTTATTAAGCTTTAAGTTACTTTGCTCAGCGGCTTTAAGCTGTGTTTGAACAAATATCAGCCAGTAATCAATGCTTTTATACTGAGCATCATTTTTAACTATCGAAAGCATGTTTGATAACACATCAGTGTGTGCAGGCCATGCAAAATAGCGCTCTGGGAATCGCTCAGCAATAACTAAATAATTAACCTGATTGGTTTGCTCTGCTGATAACTGCATTTGCATTAGCTGCTGATAAATAGCGTGGCGACGCTCTAAATAAGCATCTGTAAAAGGGAGCTGCTCATTACTGAGCTGTGTAACCTGTGAATTCGGCTGCGCACTTAAAGCCGTATTAAGTGATATTAACGCGCTTTGCGCTTCTTCATAAGATGAAAATATATCCGTAGGCTTAGAGCAAGACGTTAATAGCAAACAAAATAGCAGTGAAATAATAGGCGTTTTTTTCATGTTAATTCCAATAAAAAAAGCCCCAATGGGGCTTTTTAAAAATACTAGAGTACATTAAATACTAAATTTTAACACCGTTGCGAGCGGCTTTATCTTTAATATATGTAGCCCAACCTTTAGCAAACCTACGTGTGCTTGGGTCGTCCATGGCTTTAGTAATAGCAGCATAAGCTTGCTTATACTTACCTTGGTAGTAAAACGCTTCAGCTAAATCTGAATAAATAGTGCCTTTTTTATCAGAGCCAAGCTCTAATGCTTTGTTCAAACGAACAACAGCAGCACTGAATTTTTCAGATTGTAAAAGTAATGAACCTGCTTTGCGGTAAAGCTCAGCGTCATTATCAAATTTAGCAGCTTCTTCGTAATACTTAGCAGCTTTCTCTATATCTTTCGAACGATGGTAGTTACTAGCAATCGCGCTAATATTTTGCTTAGTGCGTTTTACTTTCTCTTCTTTAACAGCCTTTTCAAGCGTTACTGCTGCTTTGTAAGGAATTTCGTTTAAAGAATAAAAGTTAGCCAGTACTTTGTATTCAACTTCGTTTTCGAAGTAACCATTCTTGTATGCAACTTCCATAGTTGCTAGCCCTTTCTGGTAGTCTTCGGTTTGTAAATAATACTTACCTAAACCTACCCAAGACTTTTTGTCTTCAGGCCATACACGAACAATTTCTTCTGCAACTTTAACCATATCTTGATATTGCTTTTTCTCAAAATAGGCAGCTAATTTAAGTTGATAAGGAGCTTTATTTGGCTCTTCAGATAACTTAATTGCTTTGTTTGCCGGTTCAAGAACCTGATCAAATTGTTTAAGCTCATAGCTTGCTTGCGCAATACGAGTGTAAACTTTCGGGTCCTCTTCACCTGTGAAGTCCATCCAATCAGAATATGCTTGCTTGGCAGCACTGTATTGTTCAGTACCCGCATACATATCGCCCAAGGTTTTTAAACCTTGAGCCTGATCAGCAAAGTTCAATACATCCGGTGCAATCGCTGCTTTCATATACTTAATTGCAACTTTGTATTGCTCTTTTTGAGCGTACATGCTGCCTAAGTAACGATTAACAGTTGCTTTATCAAAGTCATTAGACGGATCTAACTCTTTCAATAACGCTATTGCACCATCAACATCATCTTCGTTATACAAATCAAACGCTTTAATTACTTTTTTACCAGTACGTTCGCCCATGATTTTAGTCTTTGCTTTCTTACGCTCTTCAATCTTTGCGTAATCTGGCGCCGCTAAAACAGGTGCAGTTAATGATGCACCTGACACAGACATAAGAATTGCAAGTGCAGTTACTTTAGAAAAATTTCTCATTACTCGCCTCCTTAGTTGCCTTGGTTAAGTTTAAAGTCTAGTTGAACTTGTAAACCAACTTGCTTTTGTGGTTTCCCGTCAATGATCTTAGGACGGTATTTCCACTTACGCAATGCACGTTTAGCTTCACGGTCAAAGATACGTTTTGGATCTGCGTCGATAACATCAACGTCAATCACGCCACCTAACTCATCAATTGTGAACGAAAGTTGAACCCAACCTTCTTTACCATCACGTGCTGCTTGTGTTGGATATTTTGGTTCAATACGAACGATAGGTGTCGCATCACCATCTCGTCCAAATGCACCTGGACCACTTAGTCCACCGGCCGTGCTTCCCACATCGATACTTGGCATATTAAATGACAAGCCACCAGTATTTGGGTTGCTATTTTCCGGCTGTGGCGGCTGCGGTTTAGGCGGCTGCTTTGGCGGTGGCGGAGGCGGAGGCGGTACACGCTTCCTCTCCTGCACCTTAGATTCAGGCGGATTCGTCATAATTTCGACTATGATCTGCTCTTTTTGTTCCGTATTACGGTCAGCCCCACCAGAGATGAGGTATGCCATGAAGTAGAACAAGCCGAAAGTAACTGCCCCACCTGCAATCAGTGAAAACAGAAAACGAATCATTACTGATCTCCAGCTATTGAAATTCTCAGGTTATCACCCGTCGCTTTAATCTGGTCCATCACTTTAACCACTGTGCCGTGTTTTGCTTCTTTATCAGCTTGCAAAATTACAACATCAGTAGGTTGTTCTGCTAATAAACTTTCGATTTTTGCTGAAACACGTTCAACATCAACTTGCTGTTTATCAATCCAGATTGCACCGTCACTACGAATTGCAATAAAAATGTTAGCATTTTTTTGCTTCGTAGCTTGGGCAGCTTTTGGTTTATTGACCTCGATACCAGCCTCTTTAACGAACGATGTAGTTACGATAAAGAAAATAAGCATGATAAATACGATGTCAAGCATTGGCGTCATATCTACCGCTGCTTCTTCTTCTTCACGAAAACGTTGTTTACGTGCCATATTTAATTCTCTCTCTAGTGATGAGGCATACTATCTACAAGCTTGGCTTTCACCATTCTCGCTCTTGCCTCAAGGCGTGAGCTAAAGAATACCCCAGATAGTGCCGCAACCATTCCAGCCATTGTTGGGATTGTTGCCATTGATATGCCTGATGCCATTAAACGTGCATTACCTGTACCTTGGGTTGCCATGGTTTCAAAAACCGCGATCATACCCGTAACAGTACCAAGTAAGCCTATTAAAGGACATATAGCTACTAATGTTTTAATCAACAACATACGCTGATCTAATTTTTCAGACGCTTCAGAAATCCATGCTTCACGGATTCTGTGTGCGTACCAAGACGTAGTGTCTTGGCGGGCATCCCACTTAGCTACAATTTCCTTCGTTAAACGAGGAAACTCAGCAAGTAAGAACCAATAGCGCTCAATCATTAAAACCCACATAAGAAAGAGTGCTATCGCGACCACGTATAAAACCTGGCCGCCTGTGCCAACAAAATCCCTGATAGATTCCCAGATCTCCATCAGGACTAGCATTAGGCTTTCTCCTTCTCCGCGTGAGTCGCGATGATACCCGCGCTTTGCTCATCAAGGATATGTAGTACCGACTTACTACGACCTGCAACAATTGAATGAAGTAGGATAAGTGGTAGTGCTGCAATTAGACCTAGCGCTGTAGTTACAAGTGCTAGAGAGATGTTACCAGCCATGATCTTCGGATCGCCCGTACCGAACAATGTGATTGTTTGGAACGTTAGGATCATACCGATTACCGTACCTAGTAGACCCAGTAATGGTGCGATAGCAGCAAGGATCTTGATGATGTTAATACCCGCTTCGATGCGTGGCGTTTCACGTAGAATCGCTTCATCAAGTTTAAGCTCAAGGTTTTCAACATCTTGATTTTTGTTGTCAGAGTACACTTTAAGAATACGACCCAATGGGTTGTTTGTATTCGGTGTAGACAAGTTCTTAAGCTGACCTTTGATCTTAGAAGTAGTAAGCGCTAAATCAACGAAACGTACTAAGAAGATTAAAAGACCTACAGCAAGCAATACGGTGATGATGTAACCAACTTCAGCACCTTGCTCGTAGTACTCCATAAGAGACTTTTTCTGCGTGTTGATACGTAAGATTGCACCACGTGTAGGATCCACGTATACGCCAGCGTAGTTATCAGCTGAAGTACCTTCTAGATCAGAAATACCTTTTAAGATATAGCTGTCAGGTTGCTTACCTAGAGGCTGTATAGACTTAGTCTCTGGTGAGTAGATTAAGTAGCCATCGTCTGTAACTAAGTTGAAGTTACCGATACGTGTTACTTTTTTCATTGACGGGTTACCGTCAAGACCTGCAACTTCAGTTTCAAACGTTGAAACTTTAGCTGACTCAGTCATTTCTGTTTGAAGTGAAATCCAAAGTTCTTCTAGTTCACGAACTGTTGGAAGTTCTTTAGCCGCAGCTAATGAACGAAGTACTTCAGCACGACCTGGTTTTTCAGCACTTACTAAAGATGCTTCAATTGAACCAATTGCGTCAGCTGCTGCACGACGAACAACACCAAACATTTCACCTAACGTACCTTGTGCGTTTTGAAGAGCTTGCTCTTTTTCCGCTAAAGTATTTTCGTTTTGTGCATATTCTTTGCTAAGACGATCACCACGTGCTTTTTCAGCAGCTAGTTGGCTTTTCGCTTTGTTAAGTAACGCTTGCTTATCAGCACGATCTGACAAGAACTCTTGTTCACGTTGCTTATTGATTTTTCCTTCAGAAATACGCTCTTGCTTTACTTGCTCAAGAATTTTATCTAAAGCATCAGTATTTGCATGTGCATTAAGCGCGGTACCGGCAGAAACAGACAGTACTGCTGCAACAGCAAAACCTTTAAATAGTTTCTTCATTATTGATTACTCCGCGCCAAAAATTGGTAGTTTAACAAGTTCTAGTGTCGCTTGCTTACGTGCCATACGGATCACTTCTTTAACAGGTTTTAGGTATTCTTCACCTAATTCTTTCCACTGTTTAGTGTTGTTATCCCACACCCAAGCGTGTTTTAGATCGAATGATTGCGCTACGTAAGTAATACGACCTAAACGACCGATATCAACGTTAATGCTACGACCATCAACATCTAAAGTACCTTGAGAAGCAGTTACAGCTGAGCTGTAGGCTGTTTCAACAGTGTACGCTTCAAGAACCTGACGGAACTTCTCAGACGTTGTTACAGATGCAGATGCCATGATCTCACGTAATCTTTCAACACGTCCAAGACGGTTTTCTAGATTAAATGGAACGTCCGCTTTGATGAATTGCTCAAGCGTATCGATCATGCGATACATCAAAGGCACAACGTTTTGTTTAGTGTTGTCGATAGTCGCGATTTGACGATCGAACGATGCGATAGACGCGTTTTGGTCTGCGACCAAACGTGCTACGTGATCGTTGTACACTTTCATAAGTTCAGTCTCATCAACGATGCTACGGTACTCAGCGATTAGCTCCTGAGTTTGACCATATACATTGTCAATTTTAGTTTGAGACTTAACCGCAGCCTTTTGAATTGTTTGACCTGCTTTTTGCACGTCATTCAAAGGATCTGCAATCACATTGCTGCTTGCAAATGCAAAAGCGCCAACCAACGCAGTTGCTACAAGACTCTTTCTGATTTTAACAGACATAGTTCCCAACCAATTAAGTAATGTTACTTTTATAATTTAATTATCAACCCGCTAAGGGGAAGACAACCCTGATATCTTTTAATAGATATCAACTTACCAATAATGCTAAATGCATTAAGTCATGTCAACTTCATGTTTAGCATAACCTATAAATAAATCAGCTTGTTTGTAAGATATTTACTGGGCTCGACCAAAAAAATTAACATTATTATAACTAACGTGATAATCATAATTTCTGCAAACCCTGATATAGTAAGAATAACGATAACCCCTCCTGTTAAAGTAAACAAAAATATAACATTTAAAATTAACTTAATCGTGGCTGAAAAAAATTAAAAATAAGCTTATTTTCTGTCCCGAATATTCTTTTTTAGTGGTTTTTGAGACTTTTTAAGCTAAAAATACAGCTAATCGTTATTATTCGCGCATTCGTCGCATAGTAATAAGGACGTGCCGATTATCTAAAAAGCAATACAAAGGAGGGGAAACCGATTACAAAAAATCATTTTTATTAACACCTGTGTTTTTTCTCCCTTGTAGCATAAACACTCAGGCCTTTTTTTGTATTTTCCCAAGTACGAATCTCAACCTTAAATATGTATTTCCTCAGCAATAACTAAATCCGTATGAGGCTGTTAGATTAGCCATAAGGTTAAATAACTAATGTGCAATTATTGGCCAATAAAATACTTAAAACATAAGAGTTTGTAATCAAACAAATGAGTAGAAGTTTAAAACTAGGTGATAGTATTAATATATGAGGGAAATTACAAAGGGATAGAAAAGCTTTAGAGATATATGAATTATGGTGAAACAGGTTAGTGCTTCACCACGATGAACTTAGGTTCACATAATAAATTATGCTACTTCTACGTTCTCAGCTTCTGGGCCTTTTTGACCTTGCTTGATGCTGAAAGTCACTGCTTGACCTTCGCTAAGAGTGCGAAAACCAGAACCAGTGATTGCGCTGAAATGTACAAACACGTCAGGACCATTTTCTTGTTCAATGAAACCAAAGCCTTTAGCTTCGTTGAAAAATTTTACTTTACCAGTAACCGACATACTAAATTTTCCTGTAAGTCAATAATTAAAATTCAGCCATATTATTATGGCAATATCCTCCCTGAGTCAATGCCCAAAAAACTGGAGGTGATAGTACAGGAAGAAGTAATAACCAAACCGGTAACCTTAAACGCAGCACAATACCGTAATTCAATACGCAAAAACTCAAAGCCAATTAAGATTAACACAATAATATTTTTTAGCTCTATTAATTGGGATTTATTTTTGAAGACTCATCGATTTATTAATTTTTTTATAAGTTTCTAATTTTTAAAAGGATAAACAACATAAAACTTGTGTTTTTTATAAGCAGATTATGAATTTTTAAAATATGGCTCACCCGAACCGCTTTTTTGGTAACTTAAAATAAAAAAACCACCTTAATTTTAAGGTGGTTTTAGTTTAAATTTTAACTATTTAACTTGCCAGTCAATAACGCTATCGGCTTTAATTGGTACAACTTCTGAGTCGCCTAGCGAATAGCTAGACGGCACTGTCCAAGGCGCTTTTTCTAAAGTAATAGTGTCTGTATTACGCTCAAGGCCATAAAAATCTGGGCCGAAGTGACTTGCAAAGCCCTCTAACTTATCAAGCGCTCCCGCTTCTTCAAAAGCTTCAGCATAAAGTTCAATAGCAGCATGTGCGGTATAAGCACCAGCACAACCACATGCCGCTTCTTTTTTATCTTTATAATGTGGGGCTGAATCCGTGCCTAAAAAGAATTTTTTACTACCACTTGTAGCTGCAGCCATTAGCGCTTGTTGATGAATGTTACGCTTTAGTATAGGTAGGCAGTAATAATGTGGGCGAATGCCCCCAGCTAACATGTGATTACGGTTGTATAATAAATGATGCGCAGTAATTGTAGCTGCTACATTATCCGAGGCATTTTCAACAAACTCTACTGCATCTTTAGTGGTTATGTGTTCAAGAACAATTTTCAGCTCAGGAAAGTCTGCAACAACGTCGCCTAAAATAGTGTCTAAAAACACTTTTTCACGATCGAATATGTCAATAGATGAATCAGTAACCTCACCATGGACGAGTAAAAGCATGCCAAATTCTTGCATTGCTTTTAATACCGGGTAAATATTTTTTACTGAAGTTACGCCAGAATCTGAGTTAGTTGTTGCACCTGCTGGGTAGAGTTTAGCTGCAAAAATTTTACCTGTCGCTTTTGCCTTTTTTATTTCATCCGGCGTCGTTTTATCAGTAAGGTAAAGCACCATTAAAGGTTCAAACTGGCCTTGAGGTTTAGCAGCCATAATTCGCTCTCGGTACGACAATGCAGTTTCTGTACACGTAGCTGGCGGAACTAAATTTGGCATAATAATCGCGCGGCCCATATATCGGCTAATATCACGCACCGTATCTTTTAACTGATCCCCATCGCGTAAATGCACATGCCAATCATCGGGTCTAGTAATCGTTAAAGTTGTTATTTTGCTCGTCATCGTAAAGTCCTAATGCTTAAGTTAACTGATCATAGGCATATGGTGTTTTCGAGTAAAGGGCTTATTAAAAATAATCCTTAGATACTAAATATAAAGTAAGCTTTACACTTTATAATTATCATTTAACGTTTTATTTTGTAGAAAAGTTAATATTAGGTTAACGTATGTACCTTTAATAATAATTATAAGGCCTTCCATAGCTGCCTATGTCGAACAATATCGATACCTCTAAAGCGCTCGAAACTAAAACAGACCAATTGAGTATAATCAATCAGTTTTCATCAAGCTTATTGCAACTGAATACGTTAGAAGAGCTTTTTAGTTATGTCACGACGCAGGTCGTTAATCGGCTTGGATTTGTCGATTGCGTTATTTACTTAGCAGATGACAACCAGTCTTTGCTAAATCAAGTGGCTTCTATGGGTATTAAAAACGGACATATTAGTTACCAATCTGAGCGCAAAATTATCCGCTTTAGTGAGGGAATAACTGGCTATGCAGCATCCACAGGGCAAGCATTAATAATTGGCGATGTAAATAAAGACAGCCGTTACATAGCTGATGAGCGTCCAGCTCAATCAGAAATATGCGTACCCTTAATATATAAAGATCGTGTTTTAGGAGTTATCGATTGTGAGCACCCAATAAAAAATTACTTTACTAGTTCACATTTAGAAATATTAACCACAGTCGCTCACTTACTCAGTGCAAAAATAAATCAGGTCAATACGGTTAATAGCTTGCAAGATACTGTAATGCAGCTCAACAATGCACAAAAATTAGAAAGTAGCCTACTGCAAATAGCTAACTTAACCTACAAAGCACAAAATTTAGATACCTTTTTTCAATCCTTACACGTAATCATTGACAGCTTATTGACAGCGAGTAACTTTTTTATTGCGCTATACGACAAAAAAGAAGACGTACTCGACTTTGTTTATACCGTTGAAGGCGGTGTACAAACAAATACCCATAAAATAATATCCAAAGATCAACTAAAAGAAACAGCCTCTTATTATTTGCTGATTAATGAACGACCATTACTACTTAATAAACAGCAATACCTTGAACATATTACACGAGGGCATTTTAAGTTAGTAGGTGAACAAGCGGATTCATGGCTAGGGGTTCCCTTTAAAGTTAATGAGCGTATGAGTGGCGTTATTGTCGTACAAAGTTATGACGAACAACATTACTACAATGAGCATGATAGCTCGTTGCTAACCTATGTAAGTCGACAAATAAGCATGGTTATAGATAGGCATTTAGCCCGCCAAGAACTGGAGCACAAAGCGCTGCACGATGAACTAACTGGCTTGGCAAATCGTTCTCTACTCATAGAAAGAATGAAGCATGCGATTTTACGCCTAAATCGCGCTAAAAAAGGGACTTTTCATGCCCTGCTCTATCTTGATTTTGACCGCTTTAAAAGTATTAATGATTCGTTAGGTCACGAAGTAGGCGATCATTTTTTAATTGCTATATGTAAGCTTATTACTCAAACCGTGCGCAATACAGATACCTTTTCTCGCTTAGGTGGCGATGAATTTGCTATTTTTATGGAAAATCTAAGTCATCGTGACCAAGTAAACGATGCCCTGACTCGTATTAAAACCGCACTGTCGGAACCCGTCAATATTGATGGCCATTTACTTCAGCCCTCTACCAGCATTGGCGTAGCATTTAGTGACAATGTAGACGACGAAGCATTTGTATTATTACAACAATCAGATGCCGCTATGTATGAAGCAAAATCATCAGGGCGTGGCCAAGTTAAATTTTTTAATAATGTGATGCGCAATAAGCTAAAAATGCATGCAGATCTTGAAAACGATTTACAACACGGTATTGAGCATAATGAATTTGAACTGTATTTTCAGCCTATTTTTACTATTAACAGTGGCGAGGTTATAGGATTTGAAGCTCTCGTACGTTGGCATCACCCAAAAAAAGGGTTTGTATCACCTAACAACTTTATTCCGATTGCAGAGAAGACTGGGCAAATTATTAATTTAGATTTGCATTTACTTGACCTCGCAGCGCAACATATTGCTTTATGGCAACAGCAAGGTCATCGCTTTTTACGTGTCACGGTTAATGTATCGTCTCGGCATTTTGCCAGCTTAGAGTTTGTAGAACAGCTTCATGCTATTTATAAAAAACACCAACTGCCTTTAGGTTCATTGTGCCTGGAAATAACAGAGTCGGGCTTAATTGAAAATTTAGAATTAGCGACACAAATTATACAAGGGTTATCGCCATTAAAAGTATTACTTTGCTTAGACGATTTTGGCACTGGCTACTCTGCTCTAGGCTACTTGCACCAACTGCCAATTCATGTAATGAAAATTGATAAAAGCTTTATTGATAACTTAAAAATCACTGCTAACCCATTAATAGATGCTATCTTAACCTTGGCTATTTCTTTAGATCTTATTGTTATTGCAGAAGGAATAGAAACCGCTGAGCAACTTACTATTTTACAAAAAACCCAATGTGATTATGGGCAAGGCTTTTTAAAATCAAAACCTGTTACAGCAACAGAGGCCATAGCATTAATCCACAGCCCTCTTTAATGGCTAGGCACAGCTGGAATTTACAACCAAGTATTTAGGATTAAACTAACCACTGTGCTTACTCGCTTTAATACTATTAATAATTTAACCTCGTTTGTAAGAACATACCAATTAAACCTTGATGCTAACCTCAACAGCATGTTTTACAACAACACATTAATCGCTAAACATGCATAACTTACTCCATAACCAAATTCACACTGCTTTATTTTAATTTCAGCTTAACTATTTAAACCCGATTTAACATGAACTAAATTCAACAATAAACAAATAACAAAACAATATTTGACTATACAAAGTTAATAAATTTAATGTTTACCGTAAAAAACATGCCAAATTTAATTTTTATAGCCATCCAGACGTTGAAACGTTTTTTGCAAAGGCGTAGTATGTAGTTAATCTAAGCAATACTCACCATACCCATGAGATTTATTAAAGATGATTGACATTAAACACCTAAAAACTATAGCGACCCTTAAAGAAACGGGATCGTTAGTTAATACAGCCCGCGAGCTATTTTTAACTCAGTCAGCTTTATCACATCAAATCAAGGACTTAGAAAATAAATTAGACTGTCAGTTGTTCGAGCGAAAAACTCAACCCGTCCGATTTACACCTCAAGGTATGTTGTTACTTGAATTGGCACACGACATATTACCTAAATTAGAAGCAACTAAATGCCGATTAAAAGAAAGTTTAAATCAGCCAATATCACAGTTGCGTCTAAGCGTAGAATGTCATGCCTGTTTTCATTGGTTGTTGCCTACTATTAAAGAGTTTAATAATTTTTGGCCTGACATAAAGATTGATTACGAGCGTGGTTTTAGCTATGACGCTATTCCAGATTTACTCGATGATGAATTGGACTTAGTGCTTACATCGGATGTTCGCGACCCAGACAAACTAGAATACGCCCACCTGTTTGACTTTAAACTTAAGCTTATTGTGGCACCGGATCATGACTTAGCTAAAAAAGCCTATGTAACTGCGCTTGATTTAAAAAACGAAACCATTATCTCTTACCCTATCCCGCGTGAGCGCCAAGATATATTTAAGCATTTCATTCAAAATGCACGTTTTGACGGCACACTAAAAACAGTTGATCAGGGTCTACTTATATTTCAGTTAGTCAGCGCTGGAATGGGGGTTGCGGCCTTACCCGATTGGCTGGTTACCCCGTATGAAAGCCAAGGGCTAATTAAATCAATTCCACTTGGCGCACTTGGTTTAACCCGTCCTATGTATTTAGCGATGAAAAAAGAGATGAAAGACAATCCTGTTTACCGTCATTTTTTAAACACCTGTAAATTAAATAACGGTCGATAAATCCAAAACTTATGAGTAACATGCTGGTAAATATATTCAACGGTGTTACTCATTATGTTTGAACTTAAAAAAATACTGGGCGGCTTACTTATGCCGTTACCATTACTGGGCTTGCTTAGTCTAATACTACTTATTTTTGCACTCAAACAACGAAAGCTTGTTATTACCTTATCTTTTTTGAGTCTCACGACCTTATTACTTGCCAGCACGCCCTGGGTTGCCAACTTATTGATTAAACATAATCAACCTACTTCATTGGCTTTTAATTTCCTTAAGCACCCCAAAATAGACAAAATTGTGGTGCTTGGCTGTGATATAAACCCTAACCCGGCACTCAGCGCTAACAGTCAGCTAGGAAATTGTGCATTAACACGTTTAGTGGAAGGCATTAGGCTCGCAAATATATATCCGCAAGCTCAGTTAATTATATCGGGTGGGGGTTATGAAAAAATCACCAACAGTGCACTCATGTATAAAACGGCAATTAGCTTGGGTATTAATAAAAATCGTATTGTACAAAATCCAAACGCAATGGACACAGCGCAAGAAGCTGCATTTTTAGCCTCAAAACTTGTCGACTATAATACCGCTTTAGTTACCTCTGTAAGTCATATGCCCAGAGCAATAAATTTATTCAATGCACAAGGTGTCGCAGCAATCCCTGCAGCAACTGACTACCACAACTTTGCCGCTTACTCGTGGTACAAGCAACTCATACCCAACGCAAAAGCATTATTAGTGGTAACTCAATTTGCCCATGAAGTTGTAGGTGATGCATGGATAAAAATACGTCGTACAATAAATCCTGAAGCTCTTTGATTTATTAAATCTTTATTTAGCTAAATATATTATCCCCCGTGAAAAACTGCGGCAATTAGTTTATTAACAGGGGGTATTAAAAAATAAAAAACACTATCAGCTATAAACAAGCCTATATTTGTTATTGTTGATGAGTTTTAACCTCTGCAGCTTGGTTCCAAAGACGATACAGTGTAAGCAAGAATACACAAAGAAATAATAAACTGAGGGCTGTTAAGTTCTCAACCCCTAAAGAATCAAAGGTAGCGCCAAAAGTGAAGCCTCCACCAACTAAAACAACGACCCAAGCCAGTGCAGAGCATGCATTTAATAGGCTAAAACGGCGCCAACTAATCGAGGTGAGCCCAATCGGGAGAGCACCAATAGTACGAAGCCCTTTTGGATACCGATATAAAAAAATGTAGGCAGTGCCATAACGATTTGCAAGCTCAGAGGCTGTTTTAAATAACCGACCTAGTCGGTTTGGCTTTTCAATCCATGTAGTGCCATATGTTCTTGCGAGAGCAAATCGTAATTCATCCCCTAAATATCCGCCCATAAAAGCTGCCAGAGCAACATAGCCAACATCAAGTGCACCGGTATGTGCAGCATAGCCTGCAAATAAAGGTAACCACCCACTTTTTAAAGCACAATAACCAAAAAGTAACAGATAAACCAACAACCCATATTGCTGTATTAAAGCTAACATGCCTTCCATTTTATACCTTTACGTTGAATTGCCTGGCGGCGAGAAAATAACATTTTAATTTAAACGGGATAATTGCAGCGAAAGATCTGTTATGTACCAATGGAATAGAAGCTTCCTGTGGCTTGATAAAGTAGTTAGTTATTTTGAAGATTTTAAATAACCTACTCAGGATAAATGATGAGTAGGTTACATTAATGACATTGCTTTTACGGCAAGCGTTTACACAGGGTTATCTATATCAATAAATGTTACGTCAAAACCATATTGCTCTGCGAGAAGCTCTCCCAGCGCTTTAATACCGTATCGCTCGGTGGCATGGTGGCCTGCAGCGAAAAAGTCGATATTTTGCTCGCGAGAACTATGTATAGTTTGTTCTGATGCTTCACCGGTTAAGTACGCATCTAGCCCCTGCTCGGCTGCTAAATCTATATAGCCTTGCCCACCACCGGTACATAAGGCAATGGTTTCAATTTTACCAGTGCGCACTAAGCTCGTTAATGGCGCTCGATTAAGCACTTGGTTGATTTTGTCAGCAAATTCACTGCCCGTTAACGGTGTTTTTAAACGCCCTTTCATGGCTACACTGTTGTTGACGGGCTCAAGGCCTGCTTCAATTTCAATATCGAGCAATTGCGCCAGCTGTGCGTTATTACCCATTTCAGGGTGAATATCTAACGGCAAATGATAGGCAAATAAGTTAATGTCGTTGGCGAGTAACGCAGCCACGCGGCGTTTCTTCATGCCAGTGATCGGTTGCGACTCACCTTTCCAAAAATAGCCATGATGTACTAAAATTGCGTCGGCATTTTTTTCAATCGCGGCGTCAATAAGCGCTTGGCTTGCCGTTACGCCTGTGACGATGGTGCGTATTTCGTTTTTACCTTCCACTTGAAGTCCGTTTGGACAAAAATCCTTAATAGTGTCTGGTTTTAACAGATTGTTTAATAGTTGATTAAATTCTCTACGTTGCATATAACTCACCTTACTTTGCACTGAATTTTGTGCAAATTTTGGCGGTTATGGGGTAAAAATGAAAGGAAAATCGCAAAAAATTGAAAAACAGTTCTAAAATAGGTATAAATACCTCTTCTTTATCTGTGTAAACAACGTATAGGGTCTCTGATGAGCAAACTAGACAAAACAGAAGTGTTATCTGCCTTTGAAGCTGCATATGAAGCTGCCAACGGTAAAAAACCTGAAATAACAACTAAACCTGGCTGGTACAGCATTGATGGCGGCAAGAATATGCGCCTAGCTGATGTAGCAGAGCTAACTGAAGAATTAAGCTCTGGTAAGTCTACAAAAAAAGCTGCAGTAAAAGCACCTGCTAAAAAAACTAAAAAAGCTGCTCCTGTAAAAGCACAGAAAAAAGCGCCTTTCACCGTAATCACTGAGAACGAAGAAGGTTACACAGCAGAAGAGCTTTGGATAGTAGAGCTTGCTCGTAAAGATCACGACTGTCGCCTACCGCGCGGTGTAGTGTAATTTACTGAGTGCTCAGTTTAAAAGAAACCGCGTTAAGCGGTTTTTTTATGTCTTATAACTTAACTTAGTTAACCACAAAATAATAAGGCAAATACAGCATAAAAAAAGCGGCTAAATAGCCGCTTATTAACTAAAAAATAGCTGCATTATTCAAAAAATAATGGTTCACGCTGTTTTTTGCCTACTTCGTTCATGGTGGCTGCGTCGAACAAACGGCCGTTGATCATGGTGTAATCAATTTTGTCTGAATCACGAATGTTTTTCAGTGGGTCGCCATCAATAACCATTAAATCTGCCAGTTTACCGACCTCTAATGAACCCACATTTTTATCTAGGCCTAAATATTTTGCCGGATCGAGTGTAGATGCTCTAATTGCTTCCAGTGGCGTCATGCCGCCTTGGGCAAACATCCACATTTCCCAATGCGCACCTAACCCCTCACGTTGACCATGCGCCCCCAAATTAACAAGTAAACCTAAATCTTGTAACTCAGCCGCTACGCGAGCATTGTTAAAGTGATTATAGTGATGATCGGGTGCTTTAACTCGGCGCATTGAGCGCGGTAATAATTGGTTTTTAGGCACAAATTTACTTAAACGTGGATGATTCCATACGTCCGTTTTATCATACCAGTAGTTTTCACCCCAAATACCGCCATAGGCAACTACCAATGTAGGTGTGTAACCTACATCACTTTGTGACCATAGCTGCTTAATATCGTCATAAATATGTTCAACAGGAATTGAATGCTCAATGCCTGTATGGCCATCGACTACCATACTCAAGTTATGTTGTAATAATGACCCCCCTTCAGGGACTACCATCATTTCAAGCATTCGCCCTGCTTCTATAACTTGCTGACGCTGCTCTCTGCGCGGTTGGTTATAAGATTTAACACTAAACGCACCCACTTTTTTAAGGCGCTCTAAATGAAATTTAGCATCATCTAATGAATCAATATGCGAGGTATACCCAGGCATATTCGCGCCGTATAAAATAGTACCGGTAGAGAAAATACGCGGACCAACGATCATCCCCGCTTTTTGCATTTCACTCGCGGTAAATATTTCAGTGGTGTCGTTTGATGGGTCGTGAATAGTAGTAACACCCAGCGCAAGACCTGCTAAGTTTTTCCAGTTCTGCTGCGGGATAATTTCATCACTGGCTTGTGAGCCATGAGCATGGGCATCTACAATGCCAGGCATAATTGTTTTACCTGTTACATCAATGACCTTTGCCCCCTTAGGAATGCTCACACCAGCAGCAGTACCAATAGCTTTGATATGTTTGCCATCGGTAACAATAACGCCATTTTCAATGACCTTTTCACCCTCCATGGTAATAATTTTAGCGCCAGTTAATGCAATCATGCCCTGCGGTTCAGCCATTTTTTTACTAAAGCCTATGTTAGTACCGCTTTTTACTTTAACGTCTTTATCATCCGCTTTATTAATAGCAAACATACCCTCTAAACTGGCATGGTAAAGCTCAGGCCCCAGTGTCCAATACAGTTTATTGCTGTTGGCACTCCAGCTAATGTTTTCACCGGCGCGTACAGATAGTTGCTCAATTGGAAATTGACTGTCTTTGGGCCCAATATTTATCGTTTTGCCGCGCTCTACAAATGGAGTAACAAATACTTTAAAGCGCTCAGCAAAAGCTAAATACTCACCATCAGGAGAGACTCTAAATTCAGTGGCGTGCTCTGACTCATACAGTTTACGTACTTTTTTACTTTCAAGCTCTACCACACTTAATGTCGGCTTAGGCCATGGGCTCATAATATAAACACGATCGTTGGCACTGCCAAACTGAGGTTGATAGCCACTTTTAGAAATGAGCTCACTTTTTCCGCCTTTAGCACTAACACTGTATACCCCAGGATGCAGTGACCACTTAGGGTTTAAAATGCTGCCGCCGCTGGCTTTACGATACACCACGGTTTTGCCATCTGGACTAAATGTTGGCTCTACGTATTTTCCCGGCTCTTGTGTAATAGTGTCGCCACGACCACTGCGTGCAGAGACGACACGCACGGTGCCTTGTTCGTTATCATCCCACGTGGTGTAGACAATGTTTTTGCCATCACGAGAATACTGCGGGAATAACTCATAATGATCGGTTTGCTTAGTTAAGCGCTTTATTTTTCCTGATTCTAAGTCGCGCTTGTAAATATAGCCCAATGCTTCAAAAAGTGCGGTTTCACCGTCAGGGCTAATTTGCACATTACGCAGCATTTTTACATCAAACTCATCAGTGTCGATATTTTGAGTAAAACGCACTGCTTTTTGAATTTTTTTCGTGGTGTCTACTTTAAATGCAATATCGCTAACTGATTTATCATCGACATTGAGTTTATGAAGGGTGCCACCAGCCCAAAATACCAGCTCTTCGTTATCTGGGGTCCACGCAATAGTAGGATATACGCCATGAATCGCCCACGTTTCTTGCATATCGCGCTCTAGCTTGTCGTATAGCTTAATATGCTCACCACTGGTTAAATCATATAAGTACAGGCTGGTTTGAAAGTCATCACGCTTTATGTACGCTAGTTTTTTACCATCTGGCGACGGAGTTGGTCTGATTGCCCCGCCCATGCCACTTATAATGGTTTCTATGTCGCCTGTTTCACGGTCATAACGCTTAATTTTATAAATACCGGCAACAGAGTCTTTTGAATAATGAAAAGTTTTACCCGGGGTTGCATCATGCGAAAAATAAACATACCGACCATCCGGTGAAAACATGGGTTCACCTAAATCTTTTTGATCGTTTTCACGTTTAGTCAGTTGCACCCCTTTACCGCCGGCTTTGTGATAAAGCCAGACCTCACCTGCGCCTAGCGAGCGACTGGCGGTAAAATGCTTACGTGCAACTAAATAATCGCCATCAGGGCTCCACGCAGGGCTATTGAGTAATCTAAATGTTTCGTCAGTGACGGCGGTTTGGTTTTCGCCGTTAACATCCATTATCCAAATATTGTCACCACCGCCTTGATCTGATGTAAAAGCAATGTGCTTGCCATCTGGGCTAAAGCGCGGCTGCATTTGCCATGCAATGTCTGAGGTTATTTTAGTCGCTTTACCACCACTCATTGGCATGGTGTAAATATCGCCAAGTAAATCAAATACTAAGGTTTCTCCGTCAGGACTTATATCGACATTCATCCATGTGCCTTGCTCTACACTAATAGATGCATCAACAAATTGCCCTTTAGGTGAATCAACTTGCCATTTTTTTTCATCTGTTTGCTCTGCGTGTGCGTGGCCTAATGCCAATGAAACCGATAACGCGAGTGCTGTTTGCAGCATTTTTTTCATGCTTATCTCACTTATTATTGTTGCTGTGTGTTGATCTATTACATGATTGCAACAAAAACGCCAGCAAGTTACCAGCGTAATAGGATGAAGTGCATAAAATCAGTGCCAAACAATAGGATCAAATTGATAAAAATCCACTAGCAAATGGTAAATTTCAGGGTCTTCACGGCGTAAATCGGCAGGTTTCTCTAAGAATGTTTCGGTGATCACCGCAAAAAACTCAGCCTCATTGGTGGCTCCATAGCTATGTATTACATGCGGCATACTATAAGCAGCATGTGTTTTTAACTGCGAAAACGCTCGACTAAATACTCGCCCCCATTGTTGGTATTTTGCCTGTGATGCAAGTAGTGGCGTGCCGGTGGTTTTACCGGTTTCTTGATCAAGTTGATGTGCAAATTCATGAAACACTAAGTTATGCCCATCACTGGGTAAGCGGTTGCCCTCAAGCACATCATGCCAGCTAAGCACCAATGTTCCCCCCGGCCACGATTCACCTTGCCTTACTGTATTATGAAAACTGACAAGGCCTGCGTTATCGCGGCTTGATTGGGGCGCGTAATACGCGCTGGGGTAGAGTAAAATTTCTTTTACGTTTTTATACAAAGGCCAAGGCTTGTTAAGCACCAGCAAGCAGGCATCGGCGGCAATAATGAGTTTCATTGCCTCCGTTAGTTGCAACCCATCGCAGCCAACAAAACGCTTTTCATTTAAAAACCACACAATATGGGATGCTAACTTGGCTCGCTCTGCATCGGTCATTTTGTTGTATATGGGCATAGCACGCAGTAACAACGTGTGTTGTTGCTCACTTAACAATAAATCACTGTATTTACGGTGCCACACGGCATTTTGAATATCAGGCCAGCGCCAAAACATTATAATAAATACAATTAAAACAAAAATTAATAGCGCATTTATCATTGGCTCACCCTAAGTCAAACCATTTAGCTTTAACGCTAAAACACCGCGTCCTCGATTATTTAAATAATATGGGTACTGAAGAGCTGTTTTTCAATCACACCACTTCAGTTCGATTTCGGCCATTGTTTTTAGCTTTATACAAAGCTTGGTCAGCATATGATAATAACCGATCGTAATCATCGACGTTATCTGAGTCAGAAACACCAAAGCTCACGGTTACGCTAAGCCCCTGGGCAATAGACGAAAAATCTTTATTTTCGATTTCTTTGCGTAATTGCTCACATAATTGCTGTGCTTGCACAGTATTCATGTCAGGAAATACAAATGTAAATTCTTCACCGCCCCAACGAGCCACTTCTTGCTCGCCTTTACAATGCGCTTTAAGAATATTGGCGACTTCGCATATAACCTGATCGCCAATCAAATGAGACCAGCCATCATTAATTCGTTTAAAGTGGTCAATATCCATAATAGCGATAGCAAGTGATTTATTACATGCTTTAAAGTCTGAAAAGTTATCCGCCAGCCAGCCATCAAATGCGCGGCGATTCGGTAAATCGGTAAGCTGATCGTGTGTGGCTTGATAGGCAAAGGCACTGGCTTGCTCTTGCAGTGCTTGCGTTTGCTTCACCACTCGGCTGGTTAATTCTTTTTCTACTTGTTTGTAGTGGTACAAGCGATAACGATATGCGCTGTATATAACAACAACAAAAATAAAAAATACTAATAACTTAAAGCTTGTTTTTTGCCAAAAGTGCGATTGAATTTCAAAGTTAACGACTTTGTGATTTTGTTGCCAATCAGTATTTGGATAGGCTGCACGTACAGCAAAAGAATACTTGCCCGCAGGTAAGTTAGTGTATTCAGCAGTCGCTATGTGTTGACGGTTGATCCATTCGTTATTAAAACCTTTCATTTTTGTTTGAAAGTTTAATCGCTGCGGCATAATAAAACTTAAGCCCGCATAATGGAACGACAGCCGTGTAACTCCAGGTGGCAAAACAAGTGTTTCACCATCAACAGGCAATAACATGGGTTTACCATCCACAGAAAAACTCTCAACAATGGTCGGTAACGGTATTTCAGTGGCTTCTTTTAACCGCGCGGGTTTAACCGTACTTACCCCTTTTGCAGTGGCAAACCAAATAGTACCATCTGAATGCGCTGTAGCCGAAGGCGTTGACCCCCCATTAGCTTGCGCACTGAGCATGCCATCGCCTTCATCATATAATTGAAAAGCTAACGACTGACTATTGTTTGTAGGTGAATCTAGTAGCTCATTAACCTGTTTATAATTAACTTCAATAATGCCACGGTTACTTGATAGCCAGAGTGAGTCTTTAAACGGCACAATTTGAAAAAGCTTATCGACCGGTAATCCTAGCTCTCGTCCTAAAATAGTCATATGCCCATTTGCATGCTGATAACGCAATAAACCTCTATCGGTCGCCATCCAAGTATATTTATCGTCAATATAAAAGCCAAACGCATATTGAGCCGAAAACGCTTTAGGGAACTGGATTGGTTGAAATTCCTCCGTATTGGTATTGTAAACCACCACGCCATTACCAGTTCCTATCCAAATGTTAGCGGCTTTATCCTCACTCAAAGCCAGAATAAAACCACTCGGCAACTCTTTCTCATTAGTAAATTGCACTAAACTGCCGTCGGTATTAACTCGTGTTAGTCCCATAGCCGAACCAATCCATAAACGATTTTTTGAATCAAAAAGTAACGAGCGCACTTCATTACTACCAAGGCCATTATCACGATTTAAATAAGGTATGAGTTCGTTATTAACCACTTTTAAAACACCCGAAGTGTATGTGCCTACCCAGACATCACCTTGGCTTTGTTCAAGTAAGCTCAATACTGAATAAGGAGAGCCTTGCTTAGTGCCTTTAATATGGGTAATTTTATTGTTTTGCAGCCGATCTAAGCCAGTGCTTCCCCCTATCCATAAACTGCCATCAGAATGTGACAGGACCGTGCGGACATAATCGCTAGACAAACCTCGCTTTTTGCCCCACGATGAAAACGGCGCTTCTCTTAACCTAAATACACCAGCATTGGTGCCTACCCAAATACTATTTTCTCTGTCTTGTAACAAAGAAAGAATACGGTTGGCGGGTAAACCATTTTTGCATCTAATTGCTCTAAACCATCGACGCTAAGCCTAAAAACACCTTTATTAATGGTGCCAAACCACAAATCACCATGGTTATCTTCTAATAAACTAGAAATCGACTCAGCACTAAGCTGTGGATGGGGTGACTCGAACACATTGCCATTTAATACTCGCGCACCTCTTTCACTACCAATAACAAGGCGTCCTTCACGGGTAATCAATAGAGTATATACAGGTGCATCTGGTAACCCTTGTTGTGGCGTCATCAAAGTGGGTTTGTAGTTGACTATTTTATACAGGCCATCACTGGTTGCAGCCCATATAACCCCCTTGGGGTCTTCAATGATTCGATACGCACTGACATTTTGTATTATTGGGATGTCTTGAGTGCTACTAGCTGAACGATAAAACACACCATCATTCTCAAGCGCTAGCCACAAGTTATCATTTTTACTTTTAAATATATGATTAACCATAGCTTGGGCAGGTGGTTGAGTGTCCCATTGGCGATGTTGATATAAACTAATACCGCCGCGCGCTCCGGCTATGAGTAAGCCGCCATCGGATGTGGGGGTAAGCGCACGTACGCCTGAGTCAGGCAAATCGGTAATTTCTGAGCGGGTAAATAGTTTAAATTCTTGACCGTTAAAGCGGGCAATCCCTTCCCAAGTACCTACCCATAAATAGCCATCTTGTGTTTGTGCAAGGCTATTAATGCTATTGTGAGGAAGGCCCGAACGGGTATTCCACGTTTCAAAAAAATAATCGCGCAACGGCAGGCGAGTCTGTTGCTGAGCATCAACAGTAAAAATCACCAACAAGAAGCATAAAATCACCAAGCGATTCATCAGATATTGCCTTTATAATTATAATTATTAATTTTTATATTTGGGTAAGTTTAGAGTGACAATTTAAGTTAAAAGCACTGCTGGCAAATAATAACATAAAATTTACAACTTTTTCATTAATTATTATTACTTAAATTATCAAATGTATACTGCAATTGCTTTATAAATTTAGCGACATGAAGCCCATCCAACAACGCATGATGAACATCAATGGAGAGTGGCATTTCGCCGGTATTAGGGTTGTATTGGCCGAACACAAATTTAGGAATGCCACAGCTTTGACCCTGGGTAAACGCATGCGAAAAGCTACTAAAGTTTAACCAAGGTAAAACAGAAACGTGAATTAAATCAGCTTGCCCTTCTGTTGCCGCAAAAGCATCAGAAAACAGCGGGTTTAATTTTGTGGTATCGCTAATAGCTTTCGCCTCACGGGAAAATTCATTTAACGACTCGTGTAATTTAAAATAACTAAAGCGAAACGACTCATCATCGGCAAGCTCGACTACACTTGCCCGCGTAGCACTTAAGTAACAAGGTTTTTGGTTAATAATGCGCAGCATCATCGGCTCATACTGATGACAGGCTTTTAATAAGCAATAAATATAACCATGAAAAAAAGCAATATTAGCTTGTTTACAGGCGGTATATAACTTTTTCGCATTCAGTTGTACGCACACATTAAAATAAGGCTGAGTGAACTGCTGAAATAACTCAAAGTGTTGCTTTCGAGGCCATTGCTCAAAATCAAGAGGGGTAATAGAAAAATCAGTAGAGGACATAAAATATAGATAAAGTGTAAAACTAAATTTTACCGTGCTTTATCTATATTCGCATTAACTAAAATGACGCTTTGGGTGTAGTTATACCAAAGTCTTACATAAGGTGTAAAAAAGGAGCGTATTTCGCTCCTATTTTAAACCGAGTGGAAACTTAAAGTCCGTTTTCAATAATTTCTTGTGCCAGTTCATCGGCAATTAAATGCGTTGATTTTTGCTCTTTTTCACTACGGGTAAAAATTTCACTAAGTGTATCGTAAATTCTTTCTACGTGTTTATTAGAAGCCTCTTTACTGTAACCCTCTGGTGCAGTTTCGTAATAAACGTTAATAATACCACCTGCATTTATTACATAATCAGGCGCATATAAAATACCTTTTTCACGTAAAATTTCACCATGGCGTGATTCAGCAAGTTGATTGTTTGCACAGCCTGCCACTATCGTTGCTTTTAAGCGTGGGATTGTTGTGTCATTAATAGTGGCACCTAATGCACAGGGTGCATAAACATCCACATCTAGGTCGTATATTTCATCAATACCAACTGCGGTTGCGCCAAAATCATTTGCTACACGATCTACTGCAGCTTGATTAATATCGGTAACAAATAACTCAGCACCAGCTTCAGACAAATGTTTACATAATCCATAAGCTACTGCACCTAAACCTTGCACAGCCACTTTAATACCAGAAAAGTCTTGAATACCGCGTTGATGGTTAAGCGCTGCTTTCATACCTAAAAACGTACCATAGGCTGTAAACGGCGAAGGGTTACCACTTTTTCCTTCAAGGCCTAGCACGTAATTTGTTTCTTTGTTCATTAACGCCACATCATCACAGGTAATGTTTACGTCTTCTGCTGAGTAGTAGCTACCATTTAGTCGCTCTAACTGGCGACCAAATGCGCGAAATAACTGCTCTGATTTGATTTCTTTGGCATTACCAATAATAACCGATTTACCACCACCAAATGGCAAGCGTGCTACGGCATTTTTATAGGTCATCCCTTTTGATAAACGCAGCACATCGTATACTGCATCCTCATCGTTGGCATAATCCCACATTCTACAACCGCCTACAGCTGGGCCTAAGTTTGTGTTATGTACCGCAATAATGGCCTTTAAACCAGACGCTTTGTCTGAACAAAAAACCACTTGTTCATGGTTATCAAATTCAACTTGATTAAATACAACCACTTTAAATACTCCGAAAATAATGGGCCCCTTTGGGCAAGCACGCTACAAATTGTCGAGACTTTATCACTTCAGTTAATGGTTCGCCACACTATGAGTAGATAAACCAAATAAAGCGCGTCAAAGTGAAAAATAAAATGACTTATCGTTAAAAGTAAGCATAAAAATTCCAAAAATAACCATTTGATTAAGTATAAAAGCTAAAAACACCATCGCAATTAAGGTTTACGCTTACGTGAACGTCATCTTGCAGTTATTTGTAAACTTAACCATACACCCTAAAAAAGTACACTACAGCTTAAAATACAGTGGCTTATACACTAATTGCCTACGCAGCATTAACTGGTCTGAGGTGTATAAGTCTTTGCAAAAGTAAAAGTAAATAAAAAAGCGAGCACACAGTGCTCGCTTATATGATTGCTTTTTAAGTAAAAATTTACTTCATTTTGCTGTCTAGCTCTTCAATTTTTGCTTTCCAAATAGCAGGGCCTTGGGTGTGAGCATTTGCTCCTTCACTGTCTACGGCAACTGTTACTGGCATATCTTCTACTTCAAATTCGTAGATAGCTTCCATACCTAAATCTTCAAAGGCAACAACACGTGCTTTTTTAATAGCTTTAGATACTAAGTATGCCGCACCGCCTACCGCCATCAAATACACTGACTGGTGCTTTTTAATAGACTCAACCGTTGCTGGGCCTCGTTCAGCTTTACCAATCATTCCCACGATGCCGGTTTTTTCTAACATCATGTCGGTAAATTTATCCATACGAGTTGCCGTTGTAGGACCCGCTGGACCTACTGCTTCATCGCCTACTGCATCCACAGGACCAACGTAGTAAATAAACTTGTTATCAAAATCGACACCTTCAGGTAAACCTTCCCCTGAGTTGATCATATCCTGAAGACGCTTATGAGCAGCATCTCGACCCGTTAAAATAGTACCTGAGAGTAAAACGGTTTCACCCATTTTCCATTCTTTAGTGTCTTCTTTAGTAAGAGTATCTAAATTAACACGGCGTGTGCCCTCACCCACTTCGAAAGTCACTTCTGGCCAATCTTCTAATTTAGGTGCTTTTAAATTCGCAGGGCCTGAACCATCAAGGGTAAAGTGAACGTGGCGCGTAGCAGCACAATTTGGGATCATAACCACTGGCTTTGAAGCCGCGTGAGTTGGCGCCGTTTTAATTTTAATATCAACAACCGTGGTTAAACCGCCAAGGCCTTGCGCACCAATACCTAACTTATTCGCACGTTCAAAGATTTCTAAACGCAGTTTTTCTTCTGTTGTTTCTGCGCCGCGCTCAATTAGTTCATGAATATCAACCGGATCCATTAATGACTCTTTGGCCATTACCGCTGCTTTTTCTGCAGTGCCACCAATACCTATACCTAGCATGCCAGGTGGACACCAACCCGCCCCCATTGTTGGTAGCGTTTTTTCTACCCACTCAGCCACATCGTCAGATGGGTTTAACATCACCATTTTACTTTTGTTTTCTGAGCCGCCGCCCTTAGCAGCGACCATCACTTCGACTTTATCGCCTGCAACTAAGTCAATGTGAACCACTGATGGCGTATTATCTTTAGTGTTTTTACGTGTTCCCGCAGGATCTGCAACAATCGATGCACGTAAAGGGTTATCTGGATTTAAGTACGCACGACGCGTTCCCTCATCAACCATTTGTTGTACTGTTAAGTCGGTTTTATCCCAATTAACATCCATCCCTACTTTTACGAAACAAGTGATGATCCCGGTATCTTGACACAGTGGGCGCTTACCTTCTGCCGACATACGCGAGTTAATTAAAATCTGCGCAATCGCATCTTTAGCGGCTTTACTTTGTTCTTTGTTATACGCTTTCTCTAGTGCTTGAACAAAATCAAGAGGATGGTAAAACGAGATGTATTGCAAGGCATCTTCAATGCTATCAATAAAGTCTTGCTGACGAATTGTACTCATAGTGGTTCCTTAAGTTGTTGTTACTCACGCAGCACGTAAGCGATATCAAACCCGTGACGGTGGTTCGAACTGTTTTCAACCACAGCGCTCACTAAACGCTGCCAAATAAATTTGACTTATGATACCCTCCCAGCCCGTTTGGAGCCAGTTCTTATAGGGGTAGTAAATGCTAAACAATAAAAAAATTGTGTTGAATTAGCCATATCACAAAATTGTATTGAGGTATTTTCGCATTTTGCTCATTTACCCTACGCTATTTTGCTAGATTCGGGTGATAGCGATCACATAAACAGTCGTTTTGACATGATTGCGATTGAACCTCAAAGCACCCTGGAAGTTAAAAATAATCAAACTGTTTTTAATAACCAAGCGAGTGCTAAAAGCTGCTTTGAAATAATGAATAATGAACTGGCAAAGTTAGACAGCACTAAAGCTGCCAACAACTTACCTTTTAATGGTGGCTGGCTGGGTTACTTTGGCTATGACTTAGGCCGTACTATAGAGCAACTACCAAGCAGCGCTTTAAACGACATAAATTTACCGCAAATGGCGGTTGGACTTTACCTCGATGCACTGATTTACGATAAACAACTGCGCACGTGGTTTTATGTTTCGCAGCCCAATGTAGACCGCCTTTGGCTGTATCAACATCATTTAGCGCAACCAACTAAACACGAAAGCTTTTCGCTTACATCACCGTGGCAGTCAAATATGAGTCAGACTAGCTATAGCGAAAAGTTTGCCGCGATTGAAGAATACCTAAAAAGTGGTGATTGCTATCAAATTAACTTAGCGCAGCGTTTTAGCGCACATTACCAAGGCTCGCCTTGGAGCGCCTATGTTAAATTAACTCAGGCTAATAAAGCGCCTTTTTCTAGTTTTATTAATCATCCCCAGGGCGCTATTTTGTCAATCTCACCCGAGCGTTTTATTGCAGTACACGACAATAAAGTAGAAACAAAACCCATTAAAGGGACTTTACCTCGCAAAGCAGATGCCCTTGAGGATGCTAAACAAGCCACATTATTGGCAAATTCGAGTAAAGACCGCGCCGAAAATGTCATGATAGTGGACCTGCTGCGAAATGATTTAGGAAAAGTCGCTAAACCGGGCTCGGTTATTGTGCCCTCATTATTTGCTATTGAAAGTTTTCCGGCGGTACACCATTTAGTGAGTACGGTCACCTCAACCCTTGATGAGGGTAAAACAGCGGTTGATCAACTGGAAGCTGCGTTTCCCGGTGGTTCAATTACAGGCGCACCAAAAGTCCGTGCCATGGAAATAATAGAAGAACTAGAGCCACATAGACGTAGCATTTATTGTGGCTCTATTGGTTACATTAGTGGCTGCGGCAATATGGATACCAGTATTACTATTCGAACTTTAGTCACACATCAACAACAAATATATTGTTGGGCTGGGGGTGGTATTGTTGCTGATTCAAAAGTCGAATTGGAATATCAAGAAACTTACGATAAAGTAAATAAAATACTTCCTATATTAAATGAAGGTCGCTTTGAATAGTGAAACCATTTCGGCTCGTTTTCAATTAAACCGCAGTTTAGCCGTGGATCAGCTCAAAGATAATAAAAAAAAGCGCGCAAGCGCAGTAATGCTGCCATTGATTGATATAGATAACGAAGCACACATTTTATTGTGTAAGCGACCAACCTATTTACATCATCACTCAGGAGAAATTTGCTTACCAGGTGGTAAATTTGAAATTAATGATATTAACTTGCGCACCACAGCGCTACGTGAATTACATGAGGAGCTAAACATTGCCCCGCATAATGTTCAAGTTTTAGGTCAGCTGCCGGAATACTCTACCCTGACTGGATTTACCATACGTCCTTTTGTGGGCTTGATTAAAAAAGAAACGGTATGGGAGAACGATCATAACGAAGTACAAGCCAGCTTTTTGCTCTCTATCGAAGCGTTAAGTAATGAAGCTAATTGGCAACCAATCCCCTTTGAACGTAATGGAAGAACCCTAACTTTAAATGGCTTCATCACTCCTCACGGACTTTTGTGGGGAGCAACGGCCAGTATTATTAAAAACTTTACAAAGCAACTCGCCATACCAGTTTAAATCTTTGCTAATAAGGGTTACACACCTGGATTTCCACGTTATTATAGTCGACCGTTCAAAGAACAGCTTAATGCTGAGAAAACTAAGTAGAGACACACATTATGATCAGTGCATTTGATATGTTTAGCATTGGTATTGGCCCTTCATCGTCACATACCGTTGGCCCAATGCGTGCATCACGCTTATTTGTTAATGACCTAAACGAGCAACAACTATTAGCAAATGTGACCGATGTAAAAGTAGAGCTTTACGGCTCACTGGGCCAAACAGGTGTTGGCCACGGTTCGGGAAAAGCAGTAATACTTGGCTTAGCCGGTTATGATCCTGAAACCATTGATGCCGATTTAGTGGATGACATACTCGCTAAAATTGAAAAAGAACAGGTTATTTACCTAAACCAAACTCATAAAGCTAAATTCCCTAAGCAGGGCGCTATTGTTTTTCATCGCAGAAAGACACTCCCTAAACATTCCAACGCAATGGAAATTATTGCCTATAACAATGGCGAAAAAGTATATAGCAAAGTTTACTACTCTATTGGTGGCGGGTTTATTGTTACGGATGAAGAGTTTGAAAAAGAAAAACAAGCCGCTTTAGATATCCGTGAAGAAAACCCAGCCCCGTTCCCGTTTGGCTCGGCTAAAGAATTACTCGAAATGTGTAAAGAGTCGGGTTACAGCGTATCAACGTTAATGATGAAAAACGAAAAAACGTTACGCAGTGAAGAAGCCATTAAAGATGAGCTATTTAATATTTGGCAAGTAATGAAAGCCTGTATTGAGCGAGGTATGCGCACCGAAGGTATTTTACCTGGCGGATTAAAAGTAAAACGCCGTGCGCCAAGCTTATATTTAAAGCTTAATGTAGAAGTCAGTAACGATCCGCTGCGCGCCATGGACTGGGTTGATTTATTCGCATTAGCTGTAAACGAAGAAAATGCAGCAGGCGGTCGTGTGGTTACTGCACCAACAAATGGTGCAGCTGGTATCCTACCAGCCGTATTAATGTACTATCATACTTTTATCAAAGAAGTTGATCGCGACATTGCTACTCGGTATTTATTAACCGCGGCCGCTATTGGTATTTTATACAAAAAAAATGCCTCTATCTCAGGTGCTGAAGTGGGTTGCCAAGGTGAAGTTGGTGTTGCCTGTTCAATGGCTGCTGGTGCGCTGACTGAAATTGTTGGTGGTAACGTGGTACACGTAGAAAATGCCGCTGAAATTGGTATGGAACATAACTTAGGGTTAACCTGTGACCCTGTTGGCGGCTTAGTGCAAGTCCCCTGTATTGAACGTAATGCAATGGGCGCTATTAAAGCAATTAATGCGTCGCGCCTTGCTATACGCGGTAGTGGTGAGCAAAAAGTATCGCTGGATAAAGTAATAAAAACCATGCTCGATACGGGTAACGATATGAAAACAAAATACAAAGAAACCGCTCGCGGTGGACTGGCCGTTAATATTATCGAGTGCTAATTAGATAGCATAAAAAAAGCCGCTTAGTTGTAAAACTAAGCGGCTTTTTCATTACTGTGTAGCTGTTATTTAACCGGTAATTCGATATCAGCAAATAATTTATCAACATCTTCTTGATTACGCAGCAAACTTGCTCGCTCTACTCGCTCTTTGGTTAAATGCGGTGCAAAACGTTCTATAAAATCATACATGTAGGTACGTAAAAAGCTGCCCTTTCTAAAACCAATTTTAGTCGTACTCGCTTCAAATAAATGGCTAGCATCAATGCACACTAAGTCGCTGTCGTTTACCTGATCAATTGCCATAGATGCAACCACACCGACACCTAGTCCCAAGCGCACATATGTTTTAATAACATCGGCGTCGGTGGCGGTAAATACAATATGTGGCTCAAGACCGTAGGCGTTAAATGCTTTATCAAGCTCAGAACGACCAGTAAAACCAAATACATAAGTGATTAAAGGATACTGCGCTATATCTGCCACTGTTAAGTTATCGACTTTTTTCGCAAGAGGATGATCTTTAGCAACCACAATACTACGATTCCAATGGTAACAAGGCAACATAACTAAATCTGAATATAAATGCAGTGCTTCGGTAGCAATGGCAAAATCTGCATCACCGCGGGCAGCTGCATCAGATATTTGTTGCGGCGTACCCTGGTGCATATGCAATGACACTGCTGGGTATTTTTGGGTAAAGCCTTTAATTACGCTTGGTAACGCATAACGTGCTTGCGTGTGCGTAGTCGCAATATTAAGTTTACCTTGATCGGGCAACGTATGCTCATTAGCCACCGCTTTAATACCCTCAACTTTTGAGAGTATTTCTCGCGATATATTAATGATTTCCTCGCCAGCACCTGTAACGTGAGTTAAATGTTTACCACTACGGCCAAAAATTTGTACACCTAGTTCATCTTCTAACATACGTACTTGCTTAGAAATACCAGGCTGGGAGGTAAATAAACTCTCAGCGGTAGCTGAAACGTTTAATTTATGATTTTGAACTTCTACGATATATCTAAGTTGTTGTAATTTCATGGCTATGTAGTTTCGTTATAATTCACATTGACAGATTAAAGCGCACCCTATAATTAATAGGTAACTAACTATATAAAAGGCTGATTAAAGTTACACAATATAACAATTAATTTATTGAAATTTCAGGTTAACACAATAAGTAAAGTTGAGGTAGCAATGATTATCAGTAAACCAAACATAACATATTAAGATTTAAACGCTTTATATTGGTACTTTTTTTAGTTAATCAGCGCAAAGTTTCCCACCTTTTATATATTTAATGTAAGATTAGTGGATAAGGTTAAGAATTTGAGAATTATAACATGATCGTTTCCATTATAATTGTACTAATTGTTGCGCTTATCGTCATCGCACTATGGGTTAGTGCTGTTCAACAACACAAAGAAAAACAAGAAGCTGAACGACGTAAAGAGCTAACAAAACAAAAAGTTATCATTGAAGAAACTGAAGAAGCACTGATGAATAGTGCCAACATCCCACTCTCAGAGGCAACTCAGCGAGTATTACAACGTCGTATTCATGATGCACTCAGTAATATGGTATCTATTTCAAGCGGTGGTAGCGGGCTTAAAAATCGCTTAAAAGAAGCGAAAGAGCGACTGCAAAACCCTATTCAAGACGGCTCTGAAGGCTTTGTATTACCAAGTAACGACAAACAACTGATATCGCTGATACAGGGTATTAAAAAGCTTCGTACTATTATTCGTTCTGAGCATAATAAAGGCAAAGTAGACAGCCAGGTATTTATTGCAGAAGATAAGCGCCTTGAAAAACTGCAGCTAAGAATAAACATTGAAAGCCAAATAAAACGTGGTATAGCAGCGCAAACAGCCGGGATGATAGGATCTGCTAGGCAATACTTTGAAAAAGCATCGGCGACGCTTAACAGTGTATCATTTACTGATGATTACATTACGGCAAAACGAGCTGAAGTTGAGGGTTACCTAGAAACAATAAGCAATGAACTAAAGGCATCCAATGCCACATCATTGAAGAAAAAGAATGAGCAAGAGCAAGATGATTTAGATGTGCTGTTTGCACCGAAAAAGAAATGGTAATTCGCTA
>NZ_BADW01000096.1:0-3235 GCF_000241165.1 Pseudoalteromonas sp. BSi20439 | reverse complement strand
ATGTGCGTTACAGTTACGAAACCGTGACTATTTTCATCGTGTTGGTTGCACCAATCGTTTCCATCGCATCACCGTGGGTAATAATCACGGTATCGCCTGCTTGTAAAGAGCCTGCGGCTACAAGTGTGCTTAATGCATCTTTAACCATGCTATCTTTTTCACATTTTGTAGAGTCAAAAAATACAGGGTAAACACCACGATACAGTGCTGTTTGACCTAATGTACTTGCATGACGTGAAAGTGAATAAATAGGCAGTCCAGAGCTAATACGCGACATCAATTTTGCCGTGCTACCCGACTCAGTTAGGGTGATAATCGCTTTAACAGAGTCTAAGTGGTTAGCGGCATACATAGCTGATAAGGCAATTGACTCGGCATTAGAAGAAAAACGGCTGTCTAAACGATGTTTAGAAACGTGTGTTTCTTTTTGGGATTCAGCACCTAAACAAACACGCGCCATAGTAGCAACGGTTTCTTCCGGGTAATCACCAGCGGCTGTTTCAGCAGAAAGCATCACTGCATCTGTGCCATCAAGTACTGCATTGGCAACATCCATAACCTCTGCACGAGTTGGCATTGGGTTATCGATCATCGATTCCATCATTTGTGTGGCTGTTACAACAGTACGATTAAGCGAGCGTGCGCGACGAATAATGAGTTTTTGTTTGCCCATTAAAGCTGCGTCACCAATCTCAACACCTAAATCACCACGAGCAACCATCACAGCGTCAGACGCTAAAATAATATCATCTACTGCTTCTTGCGTTTCTACTGCTTCAGCACGTTCAATTTTAGCTAAAAGCTGAGCATTAGAGCCTGCAGCTTCTGCAAGTGAACGTACATAACGCATATCATCGCCACTACGTGGGAATGAAACGGCAATATAGTCAACATTAATTTCAGCCGCAGTTATTAAGTCTTCTTTGTCTTTGTCGGTAAACGCGGGTGCAGTTAAACCACCACCCAAACGATTAATCCCTTTATTGTTCGAGAGCACCCCACCCACAGTAACCACAGTGTGCACTAAATGACCTTCAACATGTTCTACAGTAAGCTGAATTAAGCCATCGTTTAAAAGGAGTAAATCACCAGGAGCTACATCTTGTGGTAGCTCTTTATAATCGATACCAACGGCGTTAATATCGCCTTCACCTTTTTCCATTTTTGCATCAAGGATGAATTTTGCACCGACCGCTAAAGTTACTTTACCTTCTTTAAAGGTTGAAACACGGATTTTAGGACCTTGTAGGTCAGCAAGAATAGCAACGTGCTTACCCAGTTTAGCGGCTATATCTCTAACAGCTTGTGCACGGTCTTTATGATCTTGTGCAACACCGTGTGAGAAGTTTAATCGAACGACATTAGCGCCTGCGCGAATAATTTTTTCTAAGTTATTATCTCTGTCTGTTGCAGGTCCAAGTGTCGCGACTATTTTTGTACGTCTTAACATTAAATTCTCCTGTGCGCTTATTTTAAGCAAGTTGACGGTTATTTTGTTTTAGTGACTACTTAATAAATCTTCAAAGAAGATTTCAGGTTAAATAGTAATTTTTAGTTTTATGCAATTTTTATAACATTGCGACTATTATATACAAAATGAATATGTCATCATTATGACACCGGTGTCACAGGGCGTCAATGATCTAAAAATTTAAATAGCACTGCTATTTCTTCCCCTCAGAGGGCGGTTGTTTGATATAATTGCGGCGTTTATTTTAACTGTAATAAATGCATGTAGCTTTGCTCATGGCTGCGGTCTGAGTATAATGCACGCGGTATTATTTTAATTTACTAACCAAATAGTTGTTACCGAGGAGGGCACTAAATGCAAGTTGCATTAGTAGGGTTAGGCGTTATGGGGAAAAATCTTGCCCTGAACTTGATTGAAAAAGGGATAACGCTTGTCGCTTATGACAAAAACCCAAATGCGGGTGAAGAATTACTAAGTTGTGCTAAATCACAAGGCATGGCTGATAAACTTCACATTGTCTCTGATCTAGGGGATATGGTTAGGCGTTTAGAAGCACCGCGTTCTATTTTATTACTTGTACCTGCGGGTGAGTTAGTTGATGCGGTTTGCAACGAGCTTATTGAAGCGGGTGTTCAGTGTAGTGATATTATTGTTGATTGTGGTAACAGTAATTATAAAGACGGTATTAACCGTAAGCTCAAATACCAAGATAAGTTTGAATTTGCCACTATGGGTATTTCAGGCGGTGCCGAGGGTGCACGTCACGGTCCAGCTATGATGGCCAGTGGTTCTGAAGGCGGCTGGGAGCGTGTCGAGCCATGGTTTACAAAGGTTGCTGCAAGCTATAAAGGCGAGTCGTGTTTTGCGCGTGTAGGCCAGTCAGCTAGCGGCCATTTTGTAAAAATGGTTCACAATGGAATTGAATACGCACTCATGCAACTGATTGCAGAAATGTATCAGCTATTGCGTCACGGCACTAATCGGTCACCTAAAGAAATTGCAGAGATATTTAACGAATGGTCTCAAGGGCAGCTAAATAGCTATTTACTGTCAATCTCAAGCCATATTTTATCACTTGAAAATTCGCATAATGTGCCGCTTGTAGATTTAATTGACAATAAAGTAGGCGCAAAAGGCACCGGTTTATGGACAGCACAAAACGCCCTTGAATTAGGTATTGCGGTACCGTCGCTAGTAGCTGCTGTACAAGCTCGTCATTTAACCAATGCGTGTAATACCACTGCCGCACAAGAAATGACATACAGCGCACAAAATACCACGCAAGTTGATATTGATTTAGATGAATTAAAAGATGCGTTTACCCTTGCGAGCCTGTTGGCTTATCGTCAAGGACTTGCATTAATTAAAGGCGCTTCACGAACTCATCAATGGAAAGTTGATTTAGCGAAAACGCTACAAACATGGCGTGCAGGGTGTATTATCCGTGCTGATTACCTTGATAGTGTAGCGCAAGGCGTTGAGTTTATTGACACGCTTGAAAAAGAGTCATTAGCGATGCGTAAAGTGACTGGCCAAGCCGTTATGACGGGTCTGGCGTTTCCTGTGCTTAGTGCAACACAAACCTACTTAGCAACGCTAACAACACCAAGTAATGGGCACTTAGTTCAAGCCCAGCGTGATTACTTTGGTGAGCATGGCATTAAAACCCACAGTGGTGAAACGTGTCATTTAACTGACTTAGTTGATATTGAAGCAAAAGTTCGTTAATAAAATCTAAGTAAACTAAAAAGGACGCTATATAGC
>NZ_BADW01000097.1:0-15147 GCF_000241165.1 Pseudoalteromonas sp. BSi20439 | reverse complement strand
CAGGGGAAAGTAGCTCAGCATATTTTTCGAATGTATGAAAACTACCACAAGAGTTAAAAGCGACCGCTAATTCATTTTCAAAGCGCATAAAAAAATCCGATACCAGAGACAGATATCGGATTTTGAAAGCGTTAAAAAGATCAGTCAACCGATCAAAAATATTCTTAACTGATCGGCATTACGCTAATCAGCGGCCTTTTAAGCATAAGTAGCATTTAAAAGAGATCTTCTTCGGTTTTAGTACTTTCTTCAAATACATCATTTGGCTGTGATAGCACATACTTTGTAGGTGCCGTGCCTTTCTCAAAGTATTCAAAGCGGCTGGTATAATCATTTTTATGACTTAATAGCCCCGTTTCTAGGTCGATACGAATTGAAACTAACCCTTCAGGGGGTTCAATTGGCGCAGCGGGTTTACCATCAAGTGCGACTCTCATAAAATCAACCCATGCAGGCTGAGCTGTTTTAGCACCTGACTCTGCACCTGATATTTGGCCACTTGCTAAATTATTATTATAGGTTGAACGTCCCAGTGTATTTCCTGGATTATCAAAACCAACCCAAACAGAGGTCATTACATCGCGATTAAAGCCGCTAAACCAAGTATCTACAGAATCATTGGTGGTGCCTGTTTTACCCGAAAGGTCACGACGTTTTAGTGCTTGTGCACGCCAACCTGTTCCACTCCAACCTGTTTTATGAGACCAGCTACCACCCCCCCAAATTGCGCTGTTCATAGCACTGGCAATTAAAAACGCATTTTGTTTAGATATGATCTGCGGCGCGCAGTTTGGTGCTACTTGCTCACTTAGCATTAGCGAGCTAGGTGTTGTCGCTTCATCATCACAAATTACAGTCGGGTTAGTTTTAAATAAGGTATTACCCATGGCATCTTGAATTTCAGAGATAAAGTAAGGTTCTATTAAGTGGCCGCCATTAGCAAAAGCACTCATACCACGAGCTAACTCTAGTGGGGTGATGGATGCACTGCCTAATGCCAGCGATTCACTGCGATTTATATCTTCATCTTCAAAACCAAATTTAAGTAAATGATCGGCTGTACGTTGTAAACCAACACCACGTAATAAACGTACCGAAATCACATTTTTTGATTGTGCTAACGCACGGCGAATACGAATAGGGCCATTATAAATGGCGGGGCTATTTTTAGGACGCCATGCAACGCCTTGGCTTTTATCCCATTGATTTATAGGAGCATCATTTAAAATTGACGCTAAGGTGTAACCTTTTTCAAGTGCGGCAGAGTATATGAATGGTTTTATGTTAGAACCCACTTGGCGCTTAGCTTGCACAGCACGGTTATACTGACTTTGCTCAAAACTATAGCCACCCACAATAGCTTTAATGCGTCCGTCTTGAGGATCCAAAGACACTATGGCACTAGCCGCTTCGGGGATTTGGCTCAAAATATAGCTGTTATCGTCATTTTTACGCAGCCATATTTGCATGCCTGGCGATAATATATCGCTTGCTGTTTTAGGGGCAAAGCTTTGGCGATAGCGGGTAATAAACTTACGTGCCCACTTCAGATTATCCCAAGTTAATGTTGTACGTTCGCCGCTTTTGAGTATTACTTCAACGCTTTTGTCGTATACATTTAAAACTGCAGCAGTTTTTAAAGGGCCTAGTTCATTCACTTCTTTTAATATGTTTAATAGCTTAGGCTCAGAAGGTGCAGGCTCTGTTTGTGGATCCCATAAAATGGCTTCAGGCCCTCTAAATCCATGACGCATATCATAGGCATGTAAATTATTGACTAACGCTGTTTGTGCCGCCTGTTGAACATGTGATTCAACAGAAGTAAATACTTTGTATCCCGAGTTATAGGCTTTATCTATTCCGTAGCGCGACACCATTTCAGCACGTACCATTTCTGAAATATACGGCGCATACAAATCAATTTCAGCACCATGGAAATACGCGGTAATAGGTTGGTTTATTGCTTCGTTATATTGTGCTTTAGAAATATATTTTTCGTCTAGCATTCGTCCCAATACCACATTTCTTCTGGCTTTGGCTCGCTCTGGATTACGAATCGGGTTAAGTGCTGAAGGCGCTTTTGGTAAACCTGCAATCATTGCCATTTGTGCAAGAGTTAACTCTTTTAGTTCTTTACCATAATAAACTTGAGCGGCTGCACCAATACCAAAAGCTCGATTACCTAACTCTATTTTATTTAAATAGAGCTCAAAGATCTCATCTTTTGAAAGTAAGTTTTCGATATGGATGGCAATAAATATTTCTTTTACCTTACGAATGTAGGCTTTTTCTCGTGTTAAGAAAAAGTTACGAGCCAGCTGCATCGTAATTGTACTGGCACCTTGCTTCTTTTCACCGGTAGAAATAAGCACCAGCGCTGAGCGAACAATACCAATTGGATCAATACCAATGTGGTCATAAAAGCGATTATCTTCAGTTGCTAAGAAAGCGTGTAACAAAGGCTCAGGAATTTGGTCTATAGTTACAGGAATTCGCCTTTTTTCACCAAATTGGTTGATTAAAAGCCCATCTTTGGTAAATACTTGCATAGGCGTTTGTAATTGCACGTTTTTTAAAACCTGCACGCTGGGAATATCGGATTTAACGTAGTAATAAAGGCTGAGCAATGTAATTAGTGCAAGTAATGCACAAATGATCAAAAATTGTAAAGTTCTTTTTAATAAAATCACTGATATTTCCCTAAACGGACTCCCAATTACAGGTTGAGACTGCTAGTATATATTGATTAAAAATTGAATAATATTTTTTAAGATATAAATTATAACCTGTTTATTATTAAAACAAAGGCAAAGTTGCAAACATGCTAAGTCAATTAATAAAAAAACCATCGCCTATGATGGTGGGTATTGATATAGGATCGCACTCTATCAAGGCCGTACTTTTAAGTGAAACAGAAACTGGGCTTCGACTAGAAGCACTTGCAATTGAACCTATGCCAAAAGGCGCTATGAGCGAGCGTAACATTCAAGATATTGAAGCAATTGGCAATGTGATAACCAAGTTAAAACGAAAGTTACCAAAGTCACTCAAATTTGCTGCTGTTGCTGTTTCAGGGCAAACAGTGATTACCAAAGTTATTTTCATGGATGTTTCCTTAAGCGACGCTGAATTAGAGTCACAGATTGAAATTGAAGCCGACAGCTTGATCCCCTATCCGTTAGATGAAGTTAGTCTTGATTTCGAAAAACTCTCAACTAACAGCGCCGATCCGAGCAAAATTAATGTCTTACTTTCTGCAGCGAGAACGGAAAGTGTGGAAGCGAGAGTAGGCGCGCTAAGCGCAGCAAACTTAACGGCAAAAGTTGTCGATGTTGAAAGTTATGCGCTAAGCCGGGCTATGAATGTCTATTATCAACAACTTCCATCAGATGCGTTTGATAAAACGGTGGCAGTGGTCGATATTGGTGCTGTGCTCACATCAGTGAGTGTGGTGCAATCAGGTGAAACAATTTATACCCGTGACCAAGTATTTGGCGGCGACCAATACACAAACAGTATTGTTGCTTACTACAATAAAGGTTTTGATGAGGCCGAAATTGGTAAAACAACGGGTGATTTACCGCCTAATTACACATTTGAAGTGTTAGCACCTTTTCAAACCTCGTTATTACAGCAAGTTCGTCGTGCTGTGCAAATGTTTTTAACCACAACAGGTAAAGAGCAGTTAGATTATATTGTACTGACGGGCGGTTCAGCCATGATTAAAGGCATTGATAGACTGTTAATTGAAGAATTAGGGATACATACGGTTGTTGTAGAACCATTTGATAAAATAGAAATATCACCTAGAGTTGATCGTAATATAATACAGCGTCACCGCACTCAATTTGCAATTGCGACTGGCCTGGCGTTGAGGAGTTTTTCATCATGCCACATATAAATCTATTACCTTGGCGTGAATTACAGCGTGAGCAGTCTAAAAAGAAATTTATAACACTGCTGATGGCAGTCGTTATTGTTTGCTTTGTGACTATGTATGCGCTGAGTGCATTTTATAGCGGCCTCAAAGAAGGGCAAATGCTAAAAAATAATTACCTTAGCTCAGAAATTACAATGCTCGATCAAAAAATTCGCGATATACGTGATTTAGACAAGAAAAAAGAAAACCTACAACAACGTATGCGATTAATTGAGGAGTTACAAAGCAGTCGTAACTTAGGTACGCAAATAATGGATGAAGTGGCTAAAATAGTACCTGCTGGTGTTTATTTAACCAAGCTTGAGCGCAAGGGCAGTCAAATTCATGTATTAGGAAAAAGCGAATCTAACAACCGCTTATCTACTATGCTCAGGCAGGTGCAAAGTTCTTACCTATTAGAACGCCCAATTATGCAAGGTATTGTTGCAGGCGACCAATCCTCTCGTTTACTCAGCGATTTTAATATGGAATTTTACGTAAAGCCATTTGGCCAAATAGGTGAGGTGCGTAATGAACCTTAATCTTAAATCGTTTACAGAGATAGATTGGAATGAAATAGAGCTAGATAATATAGGCGAGTGGCCAGTTATTGTAAAAGCAATATGCGGCGCTTTTGTTGCTTGTCTCATATTGTTTTTTAGCTACAGCTTATTAGTGTCGGATGAAATTGAAAGTTACCATAATGCGGTAGCCAAAGAGATAGAATTACGCACAACCTACCGAACTAAATATGCAGTTGCCAGTAAGCTTGATATTTATCGTGAACAAATGATTGAGATGGAAGACAAATTTTCTCAGCTATTAAAGCGCCTACCTACCTCAAACGAGACGCCAGGATTATTAGACGATCTTTCCTATGTGGGTACAACCAGTGGTTTAACATTTTTAAAAATTGGTTGGTTACCAGAAGTTGAAAAAGAGTTTTATACCGAGCTACCCATTAAAATTGAAGTGGTAGGCACTTATCATGAGTTTGGTGAATTTGTAGGAAAAGTAGCTCAGTTACCAAGAATTGTAAGTTTACATGACTTTTCTATTTTATCATCTGGCGAAAAGCAGCTAACATTCAGTGTAGTAGCAAAAACTTATCGTTATGAAGAGGGGGTGAGATGATGAAGCAACTTCTCTTTTTAACGACCGCAATATTGTTGCTCAGTGGCTGTAACGAAGATACATCTGAGCAAAAAGAATTTATTGATCAGGTTAAAGCAAACACTACTGCGCGTGTCGAAAAGATACCTGAGTTGGTTAAGTTTGAACACTTTGCATATAACGCTAAAGATTTACGTAGCCCTTTTGTAGCACCAGAACCAGAAATTATACAAAATAAGCTAACACAAGTTAAAAACTGTCTTCACCCAGATCCAGAACGTGTTCGTCAGCCTCTGGAAAAGTACCCATTAGATAATTTAGCAATGAAGGGCACAATAGGATCGAACGGCAAAACATGGGCGCTCATTACAGCTGCTGATAACACCTTACATCGAGTATCTATAGGGAGCTATTTGGGCACCTATGACGGAAAAGTAAGCAGTGTTAATAGTGACTATATTGAATTAGTAGAATTAATCCCTGATGGGTCAGGTTGTTGGAAAGAACGTTTGACCAAATTAGAAATGTTAGAGGCGGCAACCAATGGCGCAAGTTAATAAGAAAAATGGTATTCCCTATATGCACAAAGATGAGTGTTCACACCACCGTATTTTAACGATTTTGTTATTTGTATTTTTATTACTCATGACTAAAACGGTTAGTGCAGCCCCTTTACTCTATGACGTCCGATATAACCCATTACTTAAAGGTGAAACCGAGTTACAACTGGTCTTCGATGAAGAATTACAGCAGCAACCTGATGTACAAGTTTTTAATAGTCCGGCACGTATAGAGCTTTTATTTAATGCAGTTGAGCTAGATGAAGGGTTGGCAAATATTGCGATTAACCAAGCAGGAATAAGTAACATCAGTAGCATGATGACCAGTGCGGGTTTAAAGGTAACCATTAACCTAGAGCGATTAAAAATTTATGAGACTGAGGTTAACAACAACTTAGTTTCAATAAGAATATCTGATAACCCACTGACAGAACAAATAGTAACAACCAGTGAAGATGGACCTGCTTATACCTCTAGTTATATTAATGGCATTCAAGCTATTGATTTTCGCCGTGGTGAAAAAGGTGAGGCTAAAGTGCTTGTTTACCTGCAAGATACTCAGGCGGCTATTGAGGTTCATGAAAGTGGTGGGAAGATAATTGCAGAGTTTCATCATACCGATATTTTAGATGACTTATTGTATGAATTAGATGTTCTTGATTTTGGTACTGTCGTAAGCAGTATTGAAACATTTAAGGAAGATAACCTTACACGTATTGTGATTGAACCTAATACTGCCTTTGCTTACACGTATCAGCAAATTGAAAATATTTTTACCTTAACGGTTGAGAAAGATGAGACTCAAAATGCATTCTTAGATGGGGGGAAAGAATACTTAGGTCGCCCTATGACGCTTAACTTTCAAGACATCCCTGTTCGCTCCGTGTTGCAGATTATTGCAGGCTACAATGACTTTAACTTGGTAACCAGTGACTCTGTAACAGGTAACATTACCCTTCGTTTAGATGGCGTTCCATGGGACCAAGCGTTAGACGTAGTGCTAAGAATAAAAGGCTTAGACAAACGTATGGATGGCTCTATTTTAATGGTAGCGCCATCTGAAGAACTTGCTGCCCGTGAAGCAAAAGAGTTAAAAGCTAAGCAACAAGTTGAGGATTTAGAGCCACTCTACAGTGAATATATCCGTTTAAATTACGCAAAAGCAGAAGATTTTGCCGACTTATTAAAAACAGACACCAATAGCATTATTACAGCTCGAGGTAGTGTTTCTGTTGATCAACGTACCAATACGTTATTAATGAAAGACACTGCAAAAAGTATTGAAAGTGTTCGCCGAATGGTCGAAACCTTAGACATCCCAGTCAAACAAGTGGTCATTGAAGCGCGAATGGTAACCGTGCGTGACAACGTAACAGAAGACTTAGGGGTTCGTTGGGGGTTCAGTGATCAACAAGGTTCTGATGGTATTTCGGGTACCTTAGAAGGGGCTGAAACGATTTCTAACGGCATTATTCCTAGCCTTTCAGATCGACTTAACGTTAATTTACCGGTAGCGAATCCATCGGCAAGTATTGGTATGCATATAGCCAAACTAGCAAATGGAACATTGATTGATTTAGAGCTAACTGCGCTCGAAGAAGAAAATAAGGGTGAAATTATTGCGAGTCCGCGTATCACTGCTGCCAACCAGCAAAAAGCGCGTATAGAGCAAGGTACTGAGATCCCCTATGTGGAATCTGCTTCAAGTGGTGCAACAACCGTGAGCTTTAAAAAAGCAGTGTTGAGTCTAGAAGTGACACCTCACATCACGCCAGACAACAAAGTTATTTTAAACTTAATAATTACTCAAGATACCCGTGGAGATACCGTTCAAACAGGAACTGGCCCTGCAGTTGCCATTGATACGCAACAAATTGAGACTCAAGTTCTCGTTGAGAATGGACAAACGGTAGTGTTGGGTGGTATTTTCCAACAGCAAATTATTAATTCGACCAAAAAAGTACCTTTATTGGGCGACCTTCCTTATGTAGGAAGACTATTTAAAAGCACAAGCGAGTTTAATGAAAAGCGCGAACTGCTGATTTTTGTCACACCTAAAATCCAAATAGACTAATTACCTAACCTGAGCTCTGCTTGAGATAGATTACTATTCAGGGCTCAGGTTATTCAAACTATCTAGGTTGCACAACAAACCAGACGGTATTGGCATGTCATTTAGTTATCTTGGTGTGAACACTCCCTGTAAATGTACAATTAGGCAGTATATAGTTTTTTATGTACTGTACTGCGGATGCATTTTAAGGCTGCGTTTATGTTGTTTGTAACTGAGTTTTTTGTGAAAATTACCATACAAAAGCGTTTACGAAGTAACACGTAGTAACCTTAAGTTGCATAAATTTTAACCCTAGAAGATAAACTTGCCTATAATAAGGTGCTTTTTTGTTAACCAATGGGTAATTATTTAGTTTAATTGCTCGTTATATGGCTTTTTATCCTAATTGACTTGAAATACCCGACCGATTACTGAGATAATCCCTTTCTTAATTTTGGGGCCAGGTCGTTAGGCGGGGTTTTATTTCAAATTTTAGAGTTCGTTTGTACTAAAAGATATGGCTGAGAAACGTAATATATTTCTAGTTGGCCCCATGGGGGCTGGCAAAAGCACGATTGGTCGTCACATCGCTGACCAATTACACCTTGAATTTGTTGATTCTGATCAAGAAATCGAACGTCGCACGGGCGCAGATATTGCCTGGGTATTCGATCTTGAAGGTGAAGAAGGCTTTAGACTTCGTGAAGAATCTGTTATTGGCGACTTAACCGAGATGCAAGGTATTGTTCTTGCTACGGGTGGTGGCTCAGTAATGAGTAAAGAAGTTCGAAACAAGCTTTCGGCTCGCGGTATTGTAGTATACCTAGAGACTCCGATTGAAAAGCAAGTTGCACGTACGCAACGCGACAAGCGTCGCCCATTACTGCAAACAGAAGAAGCACCTCGTGATGTACTTGAGCGCTTAGCAGAAGAGCGTGAACCATTATATAAAGAAGTAGCTGATTTTGTTGTACGCACTGATGAGCAGAGCGCGAAAGTTGTTGCTAACCAAATAATCGAGAAATTGGATTTTTAAAAGCCAGTATTAAAAAGGACTAACCCAGCATGCTTGAATTAACTGTTAATTTAGACGAGCGAAGTTATCCTATTTATATTGGTCAATCTGCACTTCAAGATACAGGCCGTCTAATACACCATATTGGTGATTGTCGGCCTATCATCATTACTAATGACACTATTGCACCGCTCTATCTTCAGCAGTTGCTTAATTCATTAGCACAGCAAAATCCACTTCATTTTATTATTCCAGATGGTGAGCAATATAAATCACTCACTTGGTTTGAAAAAATATCAGCATTCTTACTTGAAAATAACTGCGGACGTGATACCTGTTTAATTGCATTAGGTGGTGGCGTAGTTGGTGATTTAACTGGTTTTGTTGCTGCTTGTTATCAGCGTGGTGTGCCTTTTATCCAAATACCTACCACGTTACTGTCTCAAGTTGATTCTTCAGTGGGTGGTAAAACAGCAGTTAATCACCCGCTGGGTAAAAATATGATAGGGGCTTTTTACCAACCCCAAGCTGTGTTTATAGATACGCGTTCGTTACATACTTTACCTACCCGTGAATTTGCTGCTGGCATGGCTGAAGTTATTAAGTACGGCCTCATTTACGATACTGAGTTGTTTGCTTATTTAGAGCAAAATATCATTCAATTACAACAGTTAGATGAAGCCTGTTTACAGCATGTTATTTTCAGATGCTGTGAAATTAAAGCGCTCATCGTTGCACAAGATGAGAAAGAGCAGGGCCTGCGTGCGCTATTGAATTTAGGGCACACGTTTGCCCATGCTATAGAAGCGCAAATGGGGTACGGCGTGTGGTTACATGGTGAAGCCGTAGCTACAGGTATGGTGCTTGCTGCCAAACTTGCTCATACTCGTAACGACTTAACACGGCAAGATGTAGAGCGTATTACCACACTAATAGCAGCGTATAAATTACCAATCGAAATCCCTAGCAATATGACCAGTGAACAATTTTTACTGCATATGCGCAAAGATAAAAAGAATAAAAAGGGGACTATCCGATTTATTTTACCCACCGAATTTGGTCAGTGTGCATTAGTTGATAATGTATCTGATGATCAAGTTAGAGCATTGATCGAGCAATAAATGCAGTCACAAATTTTACCAAGCCGTGCGGCTTTGGTGGATAGAATCGCATTGCAATTTGAATATGGTCAAAACCTAATTGTTTTATTGGGTACCTCTGGTCTAGGTAAAAGCTATTTGCTTGAAACCTTCATTACTGATAAATATAACGATTTTAATAAAGCGTTTGTGCAAGTTGGTGCACAGATGACTGATGTGCAATTAATGACTCAGTTATTAGAACAAAGCTTTAATGCCCCTTTAATTGACCACAATCTAAGCTTATCGCAAAACTATTATCAATTAGCGCAACAACAACAATGTGGCGCGTGTTTATGGGTGATTGATGGCGGTAGGCACCTATCTGAAGAACTCATTGCAGAGCTTGAGCTGTTATCAAAAAATGCGCCTAATGTGTTGTATATTATGATTGCATCACAGTCTAAATTAGCATTCAAAGATGCAGTTAATATTCATTTAGAGCCATTAAATATAGTTGAAAGTAAGCAGCTCATGGGATGGTATTTTACGAGCTTACCTTATGATGAAGATCCTGTCTTTCAAACCTTTTTAGTTGAAGCTCAAGGTAATCCGAGTTTGTTATTAGCCTGGCAGCCTAGCGAGCAGGTTGCTGATATTGTAGTTAAAGATAAGGTTTCTTGGCGCTTACAGCTACTAACACTATTACTAATAATTATGTTGTTGATCATTGGTCTTGTGTACAAAGCTGATATGACCCAGTGGTGGGAAAGTGCCAATCGCCAAATTGATGAGCAAGTGCTATCAACCGCTATTACAACTGAACAAGCAATTGAAAATAAACCACAGCAGTTCATAGCGCCTAAAACTATTGAGCCGCCAGCAGCTGTCATTCAAAAGCCCACTCAAGACAACACCATTAATAATGTTCCAGCGATAGTCGGCAGCTTAACGCAAGCAACGAGCGTTGTTGAACAGGAAAAGCCGGCATCAAAACCCGTTGAAGAAAAACCTATTACTAAACCTGAAAAAACAAAGTCGCAAAACCCAATAGTAAAAATACCCAGTAATTGGTACTTACAACAGCCTGAAGATAATTTTGTTATTCAGCTCTTAGCGGTAACTCAGCAGCAGGTAGGTAATGAGTTTATTGTTAAACATAAGCTAGAAAATATCGCTAATACCTACCAAACTAAACGAAATGGTAAAATGTGGTGGGTGGTAACTACAGGCAGCTTTGCTAACTTAAATGAGGCAAAACAAGCACTGCAAGCACTTCCTGCTGAGGTTAGAAAAAATAAACCTTTCTATAAAAAAATTAGTAAAATAAAACAAGAAATTGCACGAGTTGATCAGTAAACTCAGTAACTTTAGTGTAAAATCGCGCAACACCGAATTGAAGTAAAGAGCCAATGCAGCAAAAGAGTAGAGCCTTCCTTAAATGGGCTGGCGGAAAATACAGCCTCGTTGAAGATATTAACGCGCGACTAAATCAAGCAAGTAAGAATGCTGATACCTTGGTTGAACCTTTTGTTGGTGCGGGCTCAGTGTTTTTAAACAGCAATTTTAAACACTATGTACTTAACGATATTAATGCTGATTTAATCAATTTATATAAAGAGCTCAAGCGTTCGCCTGATGAGTTTATTAGTGATGCCAAAAAATTGTTTGTTGATTTAAACAACCACTCAGATGCGTATTATGATTATCGTGTGCAGTTTAATCAAAGTAGCGATGTATATGAACGAGCCATCTTATTTTTATATATGAACCGTCATGGTTATAACGGATTATGCCGCTATAACTTAAAGGGCATTTTTAATGTGCCTTTTGGTAAATATAAAAAGCCTTATTTTCCTGAAAAAGAAATGTACTTTTTTGCTAGCAAAGCGCAACAGGCTACATTTACCTGCCTAGGCTACGATGATGTGTTTAAACTGGTGCCTAAAAATGCGGTGATATATTGCGATCCTCCTTATGTGCCATTAAGTAAAACAGCATCGTTTACCTCGTATGCTAAAGGCGGATTTAACTTAGACGATCAGGCTAATTTAGCTAATTTGGCTGAACAAGCGGCATTTGAGAATAACACACCAGTCCTTATTTCAAATCACGATACGGTATGGACACGCAAAATTTACAGTCAAGCTTCTTTGGATAAAATTCAGGTTAAGCGCACGATCAGTCCAAAAGGCGGTTCACGAAATAAAGTAGATGAGCTAATGGCTATGTACTTAGCACCGAAGTCACGGTTGCATAAATAGCCAGCACAAATAATACAAAAAGTACCACGGCAATGGCTATTAATGTGATAGGAGAGTGGTGTTTAAAGTCTGTTTGACGTTTATCTTCAGATTGCACACCAAAAAAATGCAGCTAGCACACTTTGTAAAGCGCTAAAAAAATGCTGCATTAATTAAAATAATGGTTTGATAGAAGAGGGTTTGTGCTTGTCATCAGTACCCGTTAATAACTCTAGCAAATCTAGGTAATGAAACTGAGCACTGCGGCTATCGCCGGTTAACCAAGAAGCCCAAGAGGAATCTTCTTCAATTTGAATGCAACGGTTAACGCTATGATTAATAGCGCTAGTTTGTTCTTTATGAATACAAGTGTTGGCTGAGCTTAATTCTTGCTCAGTATTTGAAGAAAGCGACGCTGCTCCAATAATGACACTTACCGACGTGATTAATAATCCAATTTTAAAAGCACGCATAATATAAACCTAATAATTTAGTTCTGCGCGCAGCATAACAAAACCTGCTTAAATAATACACTTTATTTTTAGCTATATTTATAGCTAATCATATCTCGGAATTTGTTTATAAGCGTATTTTATTTTTCTTAGTTCGCGCAATTAGTTGTTGTTACGGTAAATAAAAGTTAGTGACTAGCGTTGCTAATATAGCGCTATTTTTAAAGGCGCTACTTGGGTAACATCGTTAATTAAGTTACATTAACGCCATAAATTCTTCATTAATGGATTAGCAATGCTAAATTGTGAACAAAAATACTTAATAGCGCCCTCAATTTTATCTGCAGATTTTGCACGCCTTGGCGAAGATGTCGACAAAGTTTTAGCTGCAGGGGCTGATGTTGTCCATTTTGATGTAATGGATAACCATTACGTACCTAACTTAACAATAGGTCCAATGGTGTGTAAAGCACTTCGCGACTACGGTATTAAAGCCCCGATTGATGTTCACCTAATGGTAAAACCGGTAGATAGTTTAATCCCACAATTTGCCGAGGCGGGTGCGTCAATTATTACCTTTCATCCAGAAGCCAGTGAGCATATTGACCGTACTTTGCAGTTGATAAAAGATCAAGGCTGCCAGGCAGGTCTAGTTTTTAACCCTGCAACGAGTTTAAGTTACCTCGATCACGTAATGGATAAAATAGACGTTATTTTATTAATGTCGGTGAATCCTGGGTTTGGTGGGCAAAGCTTTATTCCACAAACACTTGAGAAACTGCGAGAGGCAAAGCAACGCATTATTGATTCTAGGCGTGATATTCGTTTAGAAGTTGATGGCGGTATTAAGGTAGAGAATATAGCAGCTGCGGCTGAGGCGGGTGCTGATATGTTTGTTGCAGGCTCAGCTATTTTTAATCAGCCTGACTATAAAAGCGTAATTGATGAAATGCGCCAACAATTAGAAAGTATTAAATAATGAAATATGATGCGGCACTATTTGACCTAGATGGCACGCTAGTTGATAGCGTGTATGACTTATATATGGCCTTAAATCTAACGCTAAGCGATTTAGCGTTTCCCATAATCAGTCAGCGATTAGTTGAAAGCTGGGTAGGTAATGGTATTGAGGTGTTAGTTAAAAGAGCTCTTTGCGGCGATATGCAAATTAGTGAGCACCTTGACGAAGTATTAAGCGAACGAGCTATCAACCTGTTTTATCAACATTACAGTGAGCAGGTCGGTGAATACAGCGTGTTATATCAGCATGTTGAAACGGGTCTTGCTGCTCTCAGTGGTATGCCTAAAGCACTTATTACTAATAAAGCACGCCGCTTTACTGAAATGCTTTTGGATAAGCTCGCTATTCGCAGTCATTTTGAGGTAATAGTGTGTGGCGACGACATGGCAAAAAAACCGTCACCTGAGCCGCTATTATTTGCTTGCGATGCATTAAATATTTCGCCTGATAAAGCGATTATGATTGGTGATTCAAAGAGTGACATACTCGCAGCTCAAGCCGCTAATATTGATGTGATAGCTCTTACATACGGGTATCATCAAGGAGATCAGCTAGGGGATTATAATCCGCAGTACCTATGCGATAACTTCTTAGCTATAATACCGACACTAACGCAGCGTTAAGCATTTTTAATTAAGTAAAAATAAAGGAAAATCATGAGTAAACCAGTAGTATTAAGTGGCATGCAGCCAACCGGTGGTATGACAATAGGCAACTATGTTGGCGCTATTAACCAGTGGGTTAAGCTACAGGAAGAATATGATAGCTACTTTATGCTTGCAGACTTGCATGCAATTACCGTACGCCAAGACCCTGAGTTATTGCGTGGTCGTGTACTCGATGGCGTTGCTTTATATACGGCGTGTGGCATTAACCCAGAAAAAGCGGCATTATTTGTTCAATCTCAAGTGCCAGAACATGCACAACTTGGTTGGGTATTAAACTGTTATGCGCAAATGGGTGAGCTTAATCGCATGACCCAGTTTAAAGATAAGTCGGCAACGCATGCTAATAATATTAATGTTGGGTTATTTGCTTACCCAGCTTTGCAAGCGGCTGATATTTTACTATACCAAGCAGATAAAGTGCCTGTTGGCGAAGATCAAAAGCAGCACCTTGAGTTAACGCGTGATATTGCTAATCGTTTTAACAATGTATACGGCGAGATTTTTACGCTGCCAGAACCTTATATTCCTGAGTTTGGTGCGCGAGTAATGAGCCTACAAGATCCACTGAAAAAAATGTCTAAGTCTGATGAAAACCCAAATGGCTTTATTATGATGTTAGACGAGCCTAAAAAGATTGAGAAAAAGCTTAAAAAAGCGGTTACTGATTCAGACGAGCAAGCACGCATTTATTTTGATCGAAGTGAAAAACCAGGCGTTTCTAACTTACTTACGTTATTAAGTGTTGCAACTAAGCGTCCAATCGAAGAGTTAGTACCTGAATACGAAGATAAAATGTATGGCCACTTGAAAAAAGACACCGCAGCAGCTGTTGTCAGCATGATAGAGCCAATTCAGGCTCGCTTTAAAGAAATACGTGAAGACCAAACATTATTAAATAACATCATGAAAATGGGGGCCGAGAAAGCTAGTGCCCGTGCTGAGAAAACATTAAAAGCAGTTTATGATGCGGTTGGATTTATTCCACGTCCATAAGCTTGTTTATTTGCAGATACAAAAATGCGCT
>NZ_BADW01000098.1:0-18598 GCF_000241165.1 Pseudoalteromonas sp. BSi20439 | reverse complement strand
GCGTAAAAATGTTTAATTACTTCACTTAAACACCATTACTTTAATAAATGGTGCCTCGACCCGGAATCGAACCAGGGACACGAGGATTTTCAATCCTCTGCTCTACCAACTGAGCTATCGAGGCACTTATACAGTGCTTATTAAAAACCTAAACAGATTTTTAATGCAATTCCCACCAAACTCTACTGACTTGGCTATCTGGGCGTGCGGCGTATTAAACGAGTTTTGCCCTTACAAGTCAACTTTTTTTTTATTCTTTATAACCGTTTGAACGGTTTTCAAACAACTAACCAGCATTTTCGTTAACACCGTGCATTTATTCAACAAAAGAGTTTAAAAAACGTAGTGAATTATTTTTTTTAGGTGTTACGATTAGTCCATAACTTTCGGTACAGGCTTACCGTTTTAATAATACCACGATAGGAAAACTCATGCAGAGTAAGTTCTCTTCAGCAATAAAAGGCCTACTACCTTTATTTCTAGTTAGTAACCTTATAATAACCACGTTATCTATAGTCGCCTATTCGTTTTACTCACAAGGCAATGCTAAGAACAATGAACTTTCCTCAGCCTCCACCATCGCGGTCACAAAACTTGCTGAAAGTCTTGAACGGCCCATTGTAGAAGCACTGACAATATACGGACAAGACAAAGTCAAATCACTTTTTAATATTGCAAGCTTACTCAATAATGATTTTAAATATACTCTGCACCGTTTTAATGCCAACAATCAAGCCGAGCTAGTTTATAGTAATAACAACAATTCAATTGCACCTTTAGCCATTAATAAACACATTAAACAACAAGGCATACTGCATCATATTATTTCAGTGGATGGGCAGATCATTGCTGAACTTATTATTGAGCAAAAACAACCTTTAACTTTACCTTCGCCCCAGAATTCACAAATGAATGCCTATTTTGCCGGTATTGCTGCTCTAATAGCGCTGTTTGTATTAGCCATAGTGTTTAATAAGTACATTAATAAGCGATTACACAAAAACACCGACTCTCTCACTCAAGAACTCAAAGCAATTACACAAAATGATAATTATCAAAGCACCCTTAATGAGCAGCTTGAAGGGGGATTAGAAACTGTGGCTCAACAAATTAATTTATTACTGAAAAAAGTAAGCATGGTTCAAGCTGACGATCAAGCTGCACAAAAAGAATTAAAAAAGCTTCAAACAAGCCTTGAAACAGAAGTACAAAGCAGAACCTTTGAATTAGAAAAACAAACCCAAAAAGCGTTAAAAGCCAGTGAAACTAAAACCACCTTTTTAGCCACCATGAGCCACGAAATAAGAACACCTATGAATGGTGTTATTGGTACTATAGATTTACTACGCCAAACAGAGCTCGATGGTGCACAGCAACGTTTAAGTACTATTATTCGTGAATCTGCATTTTCGTTACTGAGTATTTTAGATGACATTTTAGATTTCTCTAAAATTGAAGCTGGAAAGCTCAACATAGATCCAGTTCCATTTTCTGTTGCAGATACAATAGAAGAAGTCGCCAAGGTTTTATCATCGGTTGCTAAAAATCGCCATCTAGACTTAGATTTATCAATTGCCCCCGATATCCCCAACAACCTTAAAGGTGACTCCGTCAGAGTGCGTCAAGTGCTATATAATTTATGTAGTAATGCCATTAAGTTTACCAGCACCAATGGTAAAACGCAGGGCAAAGTAAGAATATCAGTAGAAGTAGCACATAACACCGCCGATCACTTTACATTACTTTTTTGCGTAAGTGATAATGGTAAAGGAATGAGCCAATCTCAACTAAGAAAAATCTTCAACCCGTTCACTCAAGCAGAAAACTCAATTACGCGAGAGTTTGGTGGCACGGGACTTGGTCTTTCGATATGTAAAAGCTTAACAGAGCTTATGCTTGGTACTATAAATGTAACAAGCCATGAAGGTATTGGTAGTGAATTTACTGTCGAGCTGCCTTTTTCCACCGCAGGTAAAACTGAATTTGCCCACAAAAATACACTCAATGGCAAACATGTCATTGTTGTTAGTAGCAACGCTGAACGTAGCAAAGTCATTTATCGCTACTTGTCATTTATGGGCGCTAAGATAACTTATGCTTACGAGCAAAAAGATATAGAAACTCACCAAGATACTAAAGATATTATCTGGGTTGTTGATGGTATTGATGATATGAGCAATATTAGCACTTTGCTAAGGAGTTTACTTTACTCGCTAGAAGACAATAATCAGCAAATGGTAGTGTTAAGTAAATTAGATGAAGCGGTAATTAATCATAAAAATATTTTTTATATTAATGCCTCCCCATTGTGTAAATCTAATTTTATGCTTTCAATTTTGGTAGCTGCCGGCTTATATAAACCTAAGCAAATTAAAAAAGCCAAAACTATGAACCACTACCTAAGTTCAGAAGAAGCGCTCGCCGCAAATAGGCTTGTGTTATTGGTAGAAGATAACTTATTAAACCAAGAAGTACTGACCGAGCAGTTACATATACTAGGGTATAGTGTAGAAGTGGCGAATAACGGTGAAGAAGGCATAGAGATGTGGCGTAAAAATAGCTATTCGCTCATTCTAACCGATTTACATATGCCGAAAATGTCTGGCTACGATATGGTTGAAAAGATTAGAGAAGAAGCAGCACTGTTAGAATCAATCGATGCCCAACCTTATATTATTGCTGTCACTGCCAATGCGCTAAAAGGCGAGAGAGAGCGATGTTTAGCAGTGGGTATTAACGACTTTATCACTAAACCTATTGAGCTAAATGCACTAGAAGACACATTAAAACAATGGAGTGACTTATACAGCAAACAACCGAAAAAAGTTAGTTCGGCTGAAAAGCCAGTTATACCTATTGATATGGAATCGGCAAATAAGTATATAAATGGTGATGACGCTAAAATAATCCGCTTTTTTAAAATGTATTTAGAACAAAGCCAAGAACAAATTAAAGTGATTAACTTTGCAGTATTACAAAGCAATCAGGCGGATGTTGTAGCAGCTTGTCATCAATTAAAATCTATATCAAAAACAGTAGGAGCTAACATTGTTGCTGATTTAGCGCAGTCATTTGAAGATAAGTGTAAGAGCGATGAGATAAATGCTGATGAGTTAATTGAAATGAGAGATGAACTCGAAATTGAATACTCAAAAGCAGCACAGTTCTTAAAAGAACAAATTAGAAATAATGAGGAACAGGACGAACTTGTTTAGCTAAGATCGTATGTTTCTGAGAGCGTTATTATGACAATAAAAAAGGGCTAATAGCCCTTTTTTAGTAATTTTACATAAACAGAGGTTAATTTATTTTTCTACTGGCTTATAGCCTTCAATCTCAACCTCTTTACCTTCGAATAAAAAGCCAACCATTTGCTCTTCTAAAAAAGTACGATGCTCTGGATCCATCATGTTTAAATGCTTTTCGTTGATCAGCATCGTTTGCTTATGCTGCCATTGCCCCCAGGCTTCTTTAGAAATATTATTAAAAATTTTCTCACCAAGTTCACCAGGGTATAACTGAAAACCAAGCCCTTCGGCCTCTTTTTGTAACTTTTGACAAAATACTGTACGTGCCATGATTGTTCCCCTAAACGCTAAATGCCAATAGTTTAACCTATTGGGCTCATTTGTTTAACCAACTTTTTAGTCGGTGCCGCTAACCCTACTTCTATTGATTGATCGAGTGGATACCACACCAGCTGCTTGTCGTTGACTACATCAGGGGCTTTCTCAATATTCAGTACATGTGGGTTAATCGTAAGCTCAAAATGTGAAAATACATGAGTAAAAGGTACTACTTCATCAAGATCACTTTCAAGCCCTTGTTGTGCTAAAAAAGTTTCAAGCTCGCTGTACTCATTAAATTCAAAAAATCCAAATAATCCGCCCCAAATACCGCTGTTTGGGCGTTTTTCCATAAGCACTTTGTCGTTATGTTTAATAATTAACTGGTGGCAGCTTTTTTTAGGCACTACTTTTTTAGGCTTAGAGTGAGGAAATTCCTTAACTTTACCAGCGTTAAACGCACCACAGCGGCTATTTAATGGGCACGCCTCACAATCAAAACGACTGCGCGAACACAAGCTTGCACCCAAATCCATCATAGCTTGGTTAAACTCGGTCACATTATTTTTAGGCGTGAGTTGTTCGCTTAAATGCCAAAGCTGATTTTCTACCTTTTTGACCCCATACCAACCTTCGACCATAAAAAAACGAGCAAGCACTCTTTTAACATTGCCATCAAGAATAGGGTGATGCTGCCCCAAAGATAATGATAAAACAGCACCGGCAGTAGAGCGCCCTATTCCGGGTAAATCCATTACTTCTTCAAGCGAGCTAGGAAACTGGCCTTGGTACTTATCCCGAACTATTTTAGCCGTTTTATGCAAATTGCGTGCACGAGCGTAATAACCTAAACCTGTCCAATGATGCAGAACCTGATCTTCATCAGCATTGGCTAAAGCAATAATATCGGGAAAGCTTTGCATAAACTTTTCAAAATAAGGAATAACAGTAACAACCTGAGTTTGCTGTAACATCACCTCAGATACCCACACTTTATAAGGCGTTTTAGCTAATTGCCATGGTAACGTTTTGCGTCCATAAAGATGATACCAATCAACCACTTGGTTAGAAAACCAAGCTGACTGCTGTTTTTTTAAATCCAACATATTTACTTTTTTACTAATGCTTAATGGCGGCTCAGTCTATTGGAGTGACTGAAAAGATCAAGCTATAACGCCCTAGTGCTTGTCAACCTAGCGCCGGTCAGGGATAATATGCAACCATTTTTAAACACATTGTTTTGTCAGGCCAATAATATGAGTGAATCAAGTAACAACAACCTTGAGCAAGCTAAGCAAGAAGGTAAGTACATCCGCACTATTCGCAGTTTTGTAAAACGCGAAGGCCGATTAACCAAAGGTCAAGCTGCTGCAATCGAAAAGTGCTGGCCAACAATGGGGCTTGAACACAAGAACGGCCTACTTGATTTAAGCGAAGTTTTTGGCAACAACAATGATGTAGTGCTAGAAATTGGTTTTGGTATGGGCAAGTCACTGGTTGAAATGGCAAAAAATGCACCACATCTTAACTTTATTGGCATAGAAGTTCATCGCCCAGGCGTTGGCGCATGTTTAATGGATGCTGATGAAGCTGGCGTTACTAATCTTCGTGTATTTGAACACGATGCAGTAGAAGTTCTTGCTGATTGTATAAGCGATGAAAGCTTATCAACTTTACAGTTATTCTTTCCAGATCCATGGCATAAAAAGCGCCATCATAAGCGTCGCATAGTACAAACTGAGTTTGCTGAAAAACTGCGTTCTAAATTAAAAATCGGCGGCGTATTTCACATGGCAACCGATTGGGAAAACTACGCAGAGCATATGTTAGAAGTGATGCAAGCAGCCCCTGGTTACAAAAACCAATCAGAGACTAACGAATATGTTCCTCGTCCTGAGCTACGTCCATTGACTAAATTTGAACAGCGTGGTCACCGTTTAGGCCATGGCGTATGGGATTTAATGTTCGAACGAACTAAGTAACCGTTAATTAAATAATCAAGTAAGGTAAAGCCATTTATGAGCGTATTAACCAATCCGAGCCTACTATTACTTCGCAACAGTGAAGAGTTGAAGGGTAAATCAATATTGGTGGTCAACTTTGTTCAAGATGGCTTTTTAAATGGGCTTAAAACGCTCAACCCACAAAGTAAAATAACCGCTTTTAGTTATAACCACGCTAATGGTGAATTTGCAAAGAACATATCAGGTATTGATGTAACCGTTAATCATACTATTGATGCGGGCGATTATGATTTGGTGATACTTTATTACCCTAAATCTAAACCTGAGCTGTTAATGGCGTTAGACAACATACGCGCAGTGATAAGCAAAGATGCAGAGCTACTAGTCGTTGGCGAAAACAAGAGCGGTGTTAAGTCAATTGAAAAGCAACTCGCTGGTAAGGCTGAGTTTAGTAATAAAATAGACTCAGCAAAACACTGTGTTTTATATTCATTTTCCGAACTTACTCTTAATAGCGCGTTTGATATTAGCACTTACCATAAAGAGTTTACGGTATGTGTGAGCGATATTGAGTTTACAGCAGTCAGTATTCCTGGTGTGTTTAACCATGGTGCGCTAGATGCTGGAACGAAAATGCTACTAGAGAATGCTCCTAACTTAAAACACGGGAAAGTACTTGATTTTGGTTGTGGCGCGGGACTTATTGCTACTTTTTTAGGGCTAAAAAAATCCAGCACTGACATTTATCTGTAGTGACGTAAGTGCACTTGCTGCCTATGCAACAACGCAAACCCTGAAGCTAAATAATGTAAACGGTGAAGCCATACTCAGTGATGGCTTAAATAGTATTACTGGCAAGTTTGATTTAATTATTAGCAACCCGCCATTTCATACCGGGATTGCAACTGACTACAGCGTTGCTGAATCTTTTTTAACGCATGCAAAGCAACATTTAACTAAGGTAGGCAAACTGACCATAGTGGCAAATAGCTTTTTAAAATACCCACCTATTTTAGAAACTCAATTTGATAGCTACCACACAGTGTTCAAAAACAACAAGTTTGCCGTATACAGTAGCTAAAATAAGTTATTAATATCCTGTCAAAACATAAATATGGGCTGTATTAGCCACATATTTATGTTTCATCAGTAGATTAGCTAAAAATAAAAAGTGTAATTAAGCTAATCTTTTTACTTCACTTTTTTCTGTTTTTGCTAAACTACTACCTATTAGATTCACAATTGACACGGATGACCTTCTCGCAATGCCCAAAACTGTAGAGCAAAATAGCATTCGTAGCATATTGTTTAAAACCATCATGCTTATAACAGCTATCTGTTTGTTATTATCGCTTTCAATTTCTACCTATTTAAGTGCGCAAGAGCAAAAAAAGCAGCTCATTAGCAAACTTGTCTTGGTATCAGAGATCATTGCATTCGACGCGATGCCCTCATTACTAAATAAAAATAGGCCTGCAGAAGAAAGACGTTTGAAGCTGCTTCAACAAGTATCATCGGTTACAAACTTACATATTTATGCGCTAGATGAGCAAACAAGAAAACCAGTATTTTTTACCAGTTTTAATGCCCGAAAATCGCCACCTGTACCAATCAAAACAGACAGTATTAACGACTTTATAGAACCCCAAGTAGGTGATGAGTTTATTGAATACATTACTCCAATACTCAATAATGACCAGTTACTGGGTTATGTGTATATTAGGAGCAGCTTGGATAACTTAAATAAGCTTATCACTAAAAAAATTATAATTGATATTGCCATTATCGCTTTAATACTTATTTTTATCTCTTTGATTATTTTAAGGCTACAAAAAAGGATAGCCAGCCCCATAGAAAACTTAAGCTTGTTACTGCAAAACATAGCTAAAAATCATAACTACTACGCCCGGGCGCCTTTAACAAACTTAACTGAAATAACCCGGCTTTCTAATAGCTTAAATGTAATGCTGGCGCGAACACAAAGACAAATAGAGCGCCACGAAGAAGATAAAAAAGAAATTAAGCTACTAAACTCAAATCTTGAAGAAAAAGTAAGTCAACGAACCATCGCGCTCAGAGAAGCAAATAAAGAGTTGCTATCTACACTTGAAAAGATGCACCAATACCAAACTCAAATTGTTGAAAATAAAAAAATGGCTTCATTGGGGCAAATGGTGGCAGGGGTTGCCCATGAGGTAAATACACCAATTGGACTTGGTATTACAGGCTCTACTTTACTGCGAGATAAACTCGCAGAGCTACAGGTTAATTTTCATAATAAATCATTAACAGCGAGTCAATTCGAGCAATTTACTAACGATGGTATCGAAAACTTAGACTTAATATATAGCAGCTTAAACCGCGTTGCAGAGCTCATTTCTAACTTTAAAAAAGTTGCGGTGATCAAAGACGATGAAATAACCAGTACTGTTAATTTACAACAACTCATAAACGATACGCTACTGTCTATGGGGCAGGAGCTAAAAATTAAAAACCCTAAAGTTCTTATAAATTGTCCCCCAGATTTAACCGTTGAAAGTAAAAAAGGGCCACTGCAGCAAGTATTCCATCAGCTTATTTTAAACTCACTACTTCACGGGTTTGTAGCTGGCGGTGACAACGAAGTGCAGATTGATATTGTGGCAACAAACACACAAACACAAATTACCTACACCGACAACGGCCTAGGTGTAGAGAGCAACATAAGAGCGAAAATTTTTGACCCCTTTGTTACCTCAAAACGCGGTCAAGGAGCCAGTGGATTAGGCATGCATTTAGTTTACAACTTAGTGACCCAGGCTTTGGCTGGAGAAATTGTGTTAGATACTGAGTATCAATCAGGAGCACGATTTATTATTACGCTATTTTAAAAAGTGAAATAAATCCGTTGCCTGCTCTTGAATTACGACTTTATGACCATACTAAGACAGCACTCATTGAACAGTTGTATCATTAATGCTGTATTTTCACACAATTAATGAACTTAATTGTGTTTAACATATCACATACATTGATGAAAAATTGTAAAGTGATATAATTTCGTTTTGAATTAGTCTGATTATTTTAAGTATCTTTAGGTGGTTGATGGATGTATCAATTATTAAAGGGAAATGGCTTCGACTTTATAATTCAAATTATACATCCAACGTTAAGTATCAATTAAGCCGCGGTTTTTAATAATACGTCAAAGTAGGTTAGGGCGCGCAGCTGTTTTTATCTAATTTGTTTTTACTTGTTAACATTTAGATATAATCCTATAATTCTAGTAATCGGTTTTGATGATCACACCGATTTTAAAATAAAACACACTCCAAAAAGGTTAATTAAAAATGCAAACGCCAGTCATTCTGATCGTAGAGGATGAAGACGTAACTAGACTAAACCTCGTTAGTTTATTTGAAGCCGAAGGTTACAAAGTTATTGAAGCCATTGATGGCGATGATATGCATGATAAGCTTACAAATAACGATGACGTCAATCTTGTAGTTATGGACATCAACCTGCCAGGTAAAAACGGGCTTATTTTAGCTCGCGAATTACGCCAAAAACGCAAAGTTGGTCTTATTTTCTTAACAGGCCGTGACAACGATGTAGACCGTATTTTAGGTCTTGAAATTGGTGCTGATGACTATATTACTAAGCCTTTCAACCCGCGTGAATTAACTATTCGTGCTCGTAACTTAATTACGCGTACTGCATTAGGTGGTGAAGAATCAGCTATTGAAACAAATGGCGTGATCACCTTTAACGGTTGGGAACTTGACGAAAACAGTCGTTGCCTTACTTCTCCAAACGGAGACGCAAAGCGTCTACCTAAAGGCGAATACAGAGCACTGCGTTTAATGCTTGACTCTCCAGGTCGTATATTTAGTCGTGAGCAGCTAATTAAGCACATGACTGGCCGTGAGCTTCGCGCTAACGACCGTACAGTTGATGTTACTATTCGTCGTATCCGTAAACACTTTGAAAGCGACAACTCAACGTCTGAGTTAATCAGCACCATTCATGGTGAAGGTTACCGCTTCATTGGTAAAATCGACAGCTAATTAGTTTTTATTCTAATTGTTGTAAAAATAAATGAAGGGCCTGTTGTCCTTCATTTATTTTGTCTGCTAATTCATCAAGCCAAACTGTTAATACTTCATCACTTTGCTCCAGCGCACCATGCTCCATTTGCTTGGCATGCAACTGCACATCATTCAGACCGACCGAACCTGCGGCACCTTTTAACTTATGCGCAACGGATTTGTATTCTTCTCTGTCTGCTGCTTTTAATGACGCTAATAGCTCTTGTTGATACTGCGGATTTAGCTTTGCAAACAGCTGACTGCTGCGTTTAAATACTTCAACGCCCATCGAATTTACAAAGTCTTCAATGGTTTCAACATCTAACAAGTCAGTATTTATTTGATTTAATAACTCTTGATTAACTACTCGTTGAGGAGCCTCGGTTTGCGCTTGTTTAATACCAAAGAGTTCAGCGAGCATATTATCTAACTTACTGGTGTTTATTGGTTTAGCTAACGCTCCTTGAATAGAAATTCCCTCAAGCTCTTCTTCAGCACTGCGAACATTGGCGGTAAGTGCCACAATAGGTAGCTGATCAAAATGGCTTTGTGCGCGTATTTGCCTTGCTACTTCATCACCATTAATATCTGGAAGCTGCATATCAAGCAATACTAAATCAAGATCATCTTCGGTCTCTACAAACGATAAAGCATCTTCACCCGTTTCAGCCCACAGCACTTCATGCCCACGCTGTTCTAATAGGTTAGTTGCGATTTCAGCATTAAGTGGTACATCTTCCACTAATAAAATATATAAGCTACGTCCCACATAACTATGCTCGGTAGGTGCACTACATAAATTCAGCGGAATTTGTACGGTAAAGCAGCTCCCTTCTCCGGGGGTGCTATTAACAGTTATAATGCCTTTCATAGCACTTACTAACGCTTTTGTTACAGCTAAGCCAATACCCGATCCAATTGCATTAGTCCCTTTAAGATCAGGCGCTTTATAATACATATCAAAAATACGGGTAAGTTGTTCTTGCGGGATCCCTTCACCGGTATCAAGTATTTTTATAATAAGCCATGGGCCATCTTCGCGGTTTTCTCTACCGCAATCTAAGGTGACACTGCCCTGTTGGGTAAATTTAACCGCATTATTAATTAAGTTCCACACCACTTGGCGTAAACGTGTGGGGTCAAGTAAGGCGTATATATCAAGCATGCCCGAACGCTTCACTTCAAAGGAAAGCTCTTTTTGCTCAGCAATAAGGCCTGCAAAGTTAACCACATCATTGATAAAGTCAGACACATTAATTTCGTTAGCGGCAATATCTAACTGCTCACGGTCAATTTTATCTAAATCTATAATATCGTTAAATATGTTACCCAGCGTTTCGGCGCTTGAAAATACCGTATTACACCAACTACGCTGCTGTTTATTAAGCTCAGTATCCAATAGCATTCTGGTTAAACCGACGATACCATTGAGCGGAGTACGCAGCTCATGGCTTAATGTGGCAATAAATTTCCCTTTGTCTTTATAAGCAGTCTCCAGTGCCTGCGCGGCTTCTTTACGACTGGTAATATCACGACCAAAAGCGAGTAAACCTATGTAATCGCCCTGCTCATTGATAAAGGGAAGTTTTCTGAGTTCAAACCATCTTATCTCACCATTTACAGAATACTCTACATCAATAGTTAAACCTTGATGAGTCCGTTCAACTTGCTCATCGGTTCTGAGTACTTCAGATAAAAAGTGACTTGGAAATATTTCTTCTGCGGCTTTACCAATTAATTCGCCACTGGTTTTGCCCATCACCTCTTCAAACATTTTATTACAACCAGCAAATACCCCGTTGTTATCGCGGTAATAAAATAAATCTGGCGAGGAGTCGACAATTGAGCGCAGTAACATGCCTTGTTGGGCGAGCTCTTGTTGCGTTTTTTTACGCTCTGCAATTTCACGTCTGAGCTCTTCTATTGCTCTATGCTTGGCGTGAAAGGCCATTTTACGTTCGTCAATTTCAATGTTTAAACGATTAATATTGTCTTTGAGGGTTTGATTTAAAAGCTTTTCTTGTTTTGTGGCACTATCTAAATAGGCATAAGAGGCATCAAGTTGCCGAATAGAGTTAAGCAGTACGCTAATCACCAAAGGAGAAACAACTGAGGTAAAAAATACCACAGCGAGTATATCAACTAAGTTCACTTCCCCTATGGCAACATAGTAAAACATACTCGATAAAACCAGCGATACCGTCAGTAATAATGCATAGCAAATAGCTGCAGTTTTAAACTCACCAAAACGAGTTATTGAACTGGAAAGAACTCGAACCCACGGGTTCAAAGAAGAATCAGTCATATATCAGTTTTTCTCTTAGCTAAAGCTAAATGCTTAGTTTTTATAAGTAAGTATGATTAAAGGCTAATTTTAGCATTTTCTATCAGCTATTTTCATGTTGTGCGACAAAAACAATAAAATTTCATGTTTGCTGTTATTTGCTGCATTTCAGCAACTCTTTATTTAGTGTAATATGCGGCGTCTTAAATATTGCAAATAACGAGTAACGTATCATGCAAACGACTATGCCAGATATTGCTAACACGGCTGCCGCATTACAAACAGGTAAATTAGACTGGGTAGGTATGGCCGATATAGAGCTGCCTTTTATTTTTGAATCTCTTGATTTAGCTCCAGTTACCGTTAATGCAAAAGCACGCGCTTTTGTTAACTTACACCAAGAGGATGCTAAAGGCATCCACATGTCGCGTCTGTTTTTAGCACTTGATCACCTCTCAACTGAGCAACAGGTCAACCCACACACCTTAGCACAAGCATTAGATACCTTTATCACCAGCCATGAAGGCTTGAGCGATAAAGCACAAATCGAATTTAAGTTTGAATTACCACTGCGCCGTAAATCATTGCTCAGCGGTAAAGCGGGCTGGAAAAGCTACCCTATTGTACTTACTAGTACCATAAATCAAGGTGTCATTAGTTTTGAACTCAGTGTTGATGTTACTTACTCATCAACCTGTCCCTGCTCTGCAGCCCTTGCTCGCCAACTGATCCAAAATGCGTTTAGCGAAAAGTTTGCTCAAGAAACACTAACTCAATCTGAGGTTTTAGAGTGGCTTGGAACAACTCAAGGGATTGTCGCGACCCCGCATTCACAGCGCTCTATTGCCAATGTTAAAGTTAAACTAGCGAATAATATTGAACAGTTTGATGTGGTTAACTTAATCAATCTACTAGAAGATGAGCTTAAAACACCAGTACAAGCCGCGGTAAAGCGTGAAGATGAACAAGAGTTTGCTCGCTTAAATGGTCAAAACCTGATGTTTTGTGAAGATGCAGCACGAAAGATTAAAACCACCTTAGAAGCAAAACAGTATAGCGACTACTTTTTACAAATTAATCACTATGAGTCTTTGCATGCCCATGATGCAGTTGCGATTGCAGTAAAAGGTATCGAGGGCGGATACACAGCACTTTAAATAACAACGGTAACTAAAATAGCCATAACAACTATTTGGGCACATAACTTGCTTTAGAAAAGCAGTGTCAATTTGTTGTTATGGAGTTACCGTATGGAATTCGCTTTATTATTAATATTAGTGCTAGTTGTTGGGGCATCAGTGGTTGCGTCAAAATTTAATGATGATGGCGGAAACCCTTATCCTTTTACTCGTAAACAAAGTGTATTTACCCAAGTAGAAGGGGCGTTTCTGGGCTTATTAGAGCGTGCTGTTGGCGACCAATATAAAATTGTTAGTCGCGTTAAACTAATCGATGTGATTGACTGTAAACAAGGTCTGTCTGTTAAATCTAAACGTGCGGCAATGGCTAAAGCAAAAAATAAACAGCTCGATTTTGTGCTAGTAGACAAAGAAAAAATGACCATAGTGGCCGCGGTTGACTTAGTCAACAACGCCAACAAAGATGGCCACAAAGCACAACGTGATTGGTTTGTTAATGGTGCATTAGAAGCAGCTGGCATTCCGCATATTCGTATGAAAGTGAAGTCAGGTTACCGCCCAAGTGAAGTTCGCGATGCTATTATGTTTAAATTAGGTAAGCCAGCTAAATCACAACCTGCACGCCCGACTCGCGCAAGAGTACATAAGCCAGCAGTATTATCACCTTCTCAAGCAAAAGCACATTCCACTGCCCTTGCTGAAATATAACTATCGAATTACAAGCAATCTATTAAAGCGAGCATTTTAAATGGCTCGCTTTTTTGTTTTTTATAGCTGACTTCACGTATAATCAGGCTATTCAAACTTAGGAATTTAACACTATGAATGTTGGTATTATTGGCGCAATGGAGCCAGAAGTTAAAATTTTGCGCGAGGCGATGCAAAATCCACAGATTTTAACCAAAGCAGGCTTTACGTTTTATACTGGTGAGCTTGCGGGCAATACCGTTACTTTAGTGCAATCAGGCATTGGTAAAGTTGCTTCAACTATTGCAACCACTTTACTTATCGATAACTTCAAGCCTGATTGTGTTATTAACACAGGCTCTGCCGGTGGTTTCGACCCTTCACTTAACGTTGGTGATGTGGTGATTTCATCAGAAGTTCGTCATCACGATGTAGATGTAACAGCGTTTGGTTACGAAATTGGTCAAGTACCACAAATGCCAGCAGGTTTTGCAGCGCACCCTAAGCTAGTAGAAGCCGCCGAGCAAACAATTGCACAAATCAGCGAAGTAAAAACGCTTGTTGGTTTAATTTGTACTGGTGACTCATTTATGTGTGACCCTGTTCGCATTGAAAAAGCACGCAGTGACTTCCCTACAATGCTGGCAGTAGAAATGGAAGGTGCATCAATTGCACAAACGTGTTTTGCACTTAACACACCATTTGTTGTTATTCGCTCAATGTCTGATATTGCTGGCAAAGAGTCACCACAGTCATTTGAAGAGTACTTAGAAACAGCCTCTATTAATTCATCAAAAATGGTGGTGGCATTACTAGAAAAGTTAACGGCGGTTACGCTGTAAATGCTCAATAATATTGTTCAAAATCATTTGGACTTTATTGTATTTATTTGTGCGCTCCTAGCTGAGCGCTTTTTACCTTTAGTTAGCTGGTATCACCCTAATCATATACTTTCTGCCATTTTTAACGCGATTGGTCAGCGTATTTATAAAAAAACAGACAGCAAACAATATCATTATTTAGCCGCTTCACTGGCAAGCACCCTTGTTTTAGCTGTTATTATGATTATTGTGGTTTTACTGCTGCAGTTTGCCTTTTACCCTGAACTGCTATCCGGTCTTATTTTATATTTATGCTTAGAAAGCACTAGCCTGAATAAAAAAGCGATCCGCATTGCGAAATTAACCAAAAAGAATCAAAAATCGACTGCGCGAGAATTATTAAAACCACTAGTAGCCCGTGAAGTTAACGCACTTTCAAACCCTGGGGTTATTAAAGCGGTCATGGAAAGTGTCATACTGAGAACAGCACGCCATTATTTTGTAGTTATTTTTATTTTTTTACTATTGGGCCCCATTGCCGCTCTCGCCTACCGTTTACTTACCTTAATCCAACAAGCATGGCGCACTGATATAGCCCCCGACAGCTCTTTTTTGACGCCACTTAAACTCGTTCTTTTTATTGTTGAATACATTCCCATGCGGTTACTCGCGCTGACAATAGCGTCACTTAAAGCCAGTAAAAAAAGCATGCACTATATTAAGCATTATGGCCGTCATTTTTATCAAACCAATACTGGCTGGTTACTTAGTGTGTGCTCTGCATCTTTAGGAGTGCAACTTGGTGGGCCTGCTATTTATAGTAAGCAGCGTTTCAATAAAATGCGGGTCGGTGCTGAGCGCCTGCCAAGTGCCGATGATATGCCAAAGCTACTGAACACCCTAAATCAAGCCCGATTTTTTTGGCTACTCGTTATTGTTAGCGTTGAAATTATAAGGGCCGTTCTAACTGTTTAATCAGTCATAAAAAAACCAGCCGAAGCTGGTTTTTATACTTTATAAAGTTTTAAGCTACGGTAATATTTGCAAACTTACGTTTACCTACTTGGTAAATAGCGGTTGTTCCTTTTGCTACTTCCAATTTGGTATCGGTAATTTTTTCTTCGCCGTTAAGCTTTACAGCACCTTGCTTGATCATACGCATAGCTTCTGAAGTGCTCGCTACTAATCTCGCTTCTTTTAGCAAGTTAGCAATTAAAATCGTGCCTTCATCAATATTTACTGTCAGCTCTGGAATTTCATCAGGTAGTGCTTTTTTCTGAAAGCGCTGAATAAAGTCATCATGAGCAGCCTGTGCGTCTGCTTCACTATGGAAACGTGCAATTAACTCTTTCGCTAATTCAATCTTAATATCGCGCGGGTTAGTGCCTTGCTCTACACGCTGTTTTTGCGCTGCAATTTGCTCAATAGACAAACCGCTTAGCAAATCATAGTAACGCCACATTAATACATCACTAATTGACATGATTTTACCAAACATGTCGCTAGGCGTATCAGTAATACCTATGTAGTTTCCTAGTGACTTTGACATTTTCTGAACGCCATCAGTCCCTTCAAGTAAAGGCATCATTAGTACGGTTTGTGGTTTTTGACCTTCATCTTTTTGCAGCTCACGACCCATTAGTAGGTTAAAGCGCTGATCAGTACCACCTAGTTCAACATCAGACTCAAGTGCGACTGAATCCCAGCCCTGCACAAGTGGATATAAGAACTCATGGATTGCGATAGATTGGCCGCCAGCATAACGCTTTTTAAAATCATCACGCTCAAGCATACGCGCCACAGTTTGGCGAGCGGCTAATTTTATCATTCCCGCCGCGCCCAATGTTTCCATCCACGTAGAGTTGAAAGCAACGGTTGTTTTAGCTGGGTCTAAAATTTTGAAAACCTGCTCTTTATAGGTTTCGGCATTAGCAAGCACATCATCACGAGTCAGTGGCTTACGGGTTACATTTTTGCCCGTTGGATCGCCAATCATACCGGTAAAGTCACCAATTAAGAAAATAACCTCATGACCTAAATCTTGAAAGGTTTTCATTTTGTTAATTAGTACAGTGTGACCTAGATGCAAATCTGGAGCCGTAGGATCGAAACCAGCTTTAATTTTTAGCTTTTTCCCCGACTTTAATTTTTCAACCAACTCATCTTCAATTAATATCTCTTCTGCACCGCGTTTTATCTCTGCTAGAGCGGTTTGTAAATCCACTGTGTGTTACTCCAAAAAATTCTGACAACGAAGGGGTGTAATATGCTCACGATTTATTGCTAGCGCGTTTTAACAAAGCAAATAAAACTATTTAGCTAACATAACAAATTTCCACTTAATTAGAACAACTTTTTTAACTAATCGCAGCACCGACTAAAATGCAGGGTGTACGTTCTAAAAAGGGATATAAAAGAGCGATTAATAATACGCTAAAGGTATTTATAAAAACCCAAAAAACAGTTTATAAATTAATCACTTCTCGCTATTAAATCGTTTTAAAAGCTAATTTAACATTACGATGAAAAAGCAAAGTATCCAAGAATATAAAATAGTCCGAAAGTTCAACTTTAAACACAAACAGCCTGAATACCCTATGATTTTAGCTTAATTTAACGCGAGTTTAAATCTACAAAATACTAGTATTCACAGATTATTCGTTATATCCTGCAATATAATCTATTTATTATCTTGACAGCAGAAAAAGGCACGTTATGGTCCACGTGGTTAACACGCTCCCCAAAAAACACAAAATGCTCATTCTAGGTTTGGTTTCTGCTATTGTTGCCTTAGCTTTTTTACCTTCTGAAAAAGCCACTGCATCCAAAGACAATAGCGAGAACACGCTAGAGATTGGTAAGCGCTACGAATTACAAATAAAAGTAGGTGAAAACGAAAAACTCACCGACTTAAATTCAGAGCAAGCAGCGCAAAAACTTCCAGAGTACGATTTTGTCGATCACCTTGTTAAAAATGGTGACAATTTAGCGATCATTTTTAAGCGCGCTGGTTTTTCTGCGCAAACGCTTTATAAACTTGTTAATACCAATGCTGAAACACGTAAGCTAACCAAAATTCACCCAGGTGAAACACTAAGCTTTGCAACTGCAGAAGATGGCTCGTTAGCTCAATTACGTTATGTTATTTCTAAAACAGATACCTTATTTGTCACCCTAAATGACGAAGGCCAATACGACACTTCAATTGACAGCAAAGAAATAGAAACACTGAGCAAAACCGCACGTGGTGAAATTTCTAGTAGCTTTTGGACATCGGCGATCGCAGCAGGTTTAAGTGAACGCCAAATAATGAACTTTGCCGATATATTTGGTTGGGACGTGGATTTTGCAAATGACATCCGTAAAGGTGATGAATTTGGCTTAATTTATGAGTCTCATTTTGTTGACGGTGAATTTATTGGCACTGGTAAGATCATTGCCGCTGAATTTATAAACCAAGGTGAACGTTACACAGCAATTCGACACACAGACGGTAATTTTTATACCCCTGAAGGTCGCAGTATGAAAAAAGCCTTCTTACGTGCACCGGTAAACTTTAAATATATCAGCTCAAGCTTTAATCCTCGCCGCTTACACCCTGTTACAGGACAAGTAAAAGCACACCGAGGTATTGACTACGCCGCGCGTACAGGCACCCCGGTTGTGTCATCGGGTAATGGTAAGGTGATCAAAGCGGGCTACAGTAAATACAATGGTAATTACGTATTTATTAGCCACGGTACGCAGTACGTTACTAAGTACTTACACCTTAACAAGCGTCTGGTTAGAACAGGGCAAAAAATCAAACAAGGCGAGAAAATTGGTACTGTAGGCTCAACAGGTCGAGTAACTGGAGCGCATTTACATTATGAGTTTTTGGTTAACGGTGTTCACCGTAACCCTAAAACCGTGAAATTACCTAAATCTGAGCCATTACCACGCTCAGAGCTTGCTAAGTTTAAGCCTATTGCTGATAACTTTATTGCGCAACTTGAGCGTAATCGTGAACTTCAATTGGCACTTAAATAAAGATCTTAATGGTTAAATAAAAAAGACCTTTGCAGGGGTAA